>PIVS01000060.1 GCA_003353855.1 Desulfobacteraceae bacterium | reverse complement strand
CCGTACTGTAAAGCAAATTCTGAAGAGCGTAGTGCGGGAAATCTGCACGCTACGTTCTGTGGGGGTTGGAATTCAAAATGTGAATTCCTTCTACCCGACTGCAACCCGAGCACCCGAGGACAACGAAGCATGAGGGCGGGGTAAAACCCGCCTTTTATTTTTGAATAAATGGAAAAGAATCAATCCTTGAACTTCGCCGGCCATCTCATTGCCGTGTGCATGACTCTTAAAATAAAAATAATACCATTTCTTTCTACATACGGTAATATAAATGGCAAGCCTTGGATTACAAGCTCACGTGTACCGGCGACCCTTCCAGGCCGACCTATTCCTGGGTGATCTGCCAACATTTTTGCACTATTCCAGATCTTTGCCCCTGCCTCTGCTGCTGCCATGGCCTTGTCGGCTGCTATATACTCTATTGTTTCGTCTAGGTTTAAGAGGGCTTTTCGAGTCCATTTAATGCGCATCTACACCCCATTTTTTAAAAACGGCATTTACCTCACTATCTGTTGCAATCTCTCCACGTTCAACTTCTTTCAATCCGTCCTCAACCTCCTGGCAAAACCATTCTTCATACTCGACGTATTGTTTCAACGCCTGGTTGATTAAGTAAGATCTGGGGCGGTCCTGGTTCTTTGCCAGACTGTCGAGTCGTTCTATCATGTTTTCATCAATTCGAACTGTTGTTGGTTTCATAGAATATCTCCTTTGTATTCTATAAGAATACGGATGAATACAAAAAAAGTCAACGCATTGGTTATATATCATAAACCTATATTTCTATTTTACATTATATGTCCGGTAGTACAGGCAAATGCTAAGTTTCGGGTAAAACTTAGCATTGGGTTTTATTAAACATTTAGTTAATCAATGACGGATTAATTGTCCCAATATCCTTTTTGGATGAGAGACTTTAAAGCTTTTTCAAGGCGAGGAATAATTGCCTCATTTTTTTTATTCACATAATGGTGTATCGGTAAAGAGAAAACAAAAGGTTGAAGCTTACGGGCTTTCGAAGCCCTGACACCTAAATCCATGATAATAACATCTGCACTGGCTTCAGTGGCCAATATAATATCGACGCGATCCTGGAGGAGTAATTCGAATAGTACTGAATAAGTTTGCGCGGCCGTTGCGTCAAGACCTTTTGATTTTTTCTCGGCCCATAGGACACCGAGGACATAACCAACCCTGTACTTCTTTAAAATATCTTCGGAATAGGTCTCAATTTCATCACGATTGGTGTAGACCGTACCGTTTAAATCCATCAATTTAACATTAACCCGCCTGAGATTAGGGTATTTTTCGAGCACAGAAGGCACCCGTCCGACTTCACCGTCAATAGTTCCTTCATTGGCACTGAACAATGATCGTTTATGGGGCAGGGGGATAAATTCTGCCTTTATTCCAGCCCGCTCATACACGACCCTGGTACGGGATAGAACTAATGATTGAAAATGGCTTCCGGGGCTATAGCTGATAACATAGGTCTTGTCAGAAGCAACCGTGTCAAATGTTACTAACAGCAGTGTAAAAAAAATAAAAGATAATGTGATAGTGAGTTTTTTCCACGGTTTCATAGATCACCTCCCTTTTACCTATTCTGTGATAGTTTTCTGTCATTCCATATTAAAAGAATTCAGGAAAACCAATAGATTTTTTAAAATTGAATTTTATTCGCTGCCATTTAGAACCCCGGATCAGTCCACTATAAAGAATCAGGATAAAATATGCAATGATGAATACCAAGGTTCGCCATCCAATATTTTCGAATTAGCTTGGTAATATCCTTTTTTAACACTTCATGTAATATGTGAATTTTTGGAGATGGCTTTATTTGCTCAATTAATTATAGTATAAAGGAGATTAATCAAGGTCTTTGGTTAAAATATTTTAAACTCGAAGACTGACGAATTCAAGTTAAAATCAGATGTGATCAAGAGTCAATTGAGGGAGAATATGATTTTCTTAAAACAAATGGAATATTGGATAATTATCTTCTTTTTATTCTTATTCCCATCCATTTGTTTATCAGGTGACTCCGTGTCAGCCAAAGATCTTGAAAAACATACCTATATTTTTTATTCTGGTATACATTCCCCTATATGGGAAATCGTAGAGGGGCGACTGCTGGAAGCATTTCACCGTATTGGTCTAAAAGCAAAGTTGGTGCATACTGAATCAGCGCAAAGAGCTTTAGTGCTTGCAAATACAGAAGGTGACGGCGATGCACTACGAGACTCTAACATTAAAAAGATAGCCCCTCAGCAGACAGAAAATTTGATACAAATATCTGAGCCTATTCTTTTTCTTTCAATGTCAGTGTATACGAAAAAACAAAATTTCCAAGTCAAAGGATGGGAGTCGCTCAATGGGTACAATAACGGATTCAGAAAAGGAATAAAAATACTGGAAAAAAAAGTTCCGGGTCGCCAAAGTATGCTTCCGACATCTGATCGTTTATTCCGAATGCTGGCAACCGAGAGGCTGGACACGGTATTAGAGTGGGACCTTATCGCCTTAAAAATGTTGAAAGACCTTAAACTCACAACAATAAAAAAGTTGTCACCTCCGATAATCACATCTCTGGCACATATGTATATACACAAAAAGCATGAGGCTCTTGCACCTCATATATCTGCTGCCTTAGCTCAGATGAAGAAGGATGGAGCGTTTTTAAAAATCAAAGAAGAGATATTGAAATAGGATCAATGATATCTAAACATTATATCAATATTGACTTTAAAAGGATTCAATGGATTTAAAATTTTTAAATATATTGTTTAATAAAAGTAGAATTGCTCGTAAGCTTATTTCAGCAATAATACTTTTCAGCTCTTTTATTACACTCATTATAACGTCAATCCAACTTTACGGTGATTATCAAAAGAGTTTAAGCGGGATCCATGAAGAGATTGAATCTATACGAGAAAATAATCTGGAAGCATTAAGCCATAGTATTTGGCTATTTGATCCAACCGCAACACAAATTATTCTGGATAGCCTTGTAAAACACCAAGACATTGAATACATGCGTGTTTTTGTTAATGAAAAGATATCTTGGCAAACAGGTAAAGCTACCTCCAAACGCCGCATTACTACAGAAATACCTCTTACTTATACTACTGCCGGAAATGTTAGACCCATTGGAAAACTTGAAGTTATAGCCAGCTTAGATTCGATATATCAGCGTTTGATTCGTAAAGGCTTTTATATTTTGCTCAGTAATGGCATTAAGACCTTTTTGGTCGCACTTTTTTCTTTTGGTATTTTCCAGTTTCTGGTTACACGCCACCTGATCAAATTGGGGAAATATGCAAAACAAGTTAATCCCGGCCAATTAATATCGCCATTATCACTTGACAGGATTCAGAATAAACCAGGCAAGCCTGATGAGCTTGACGACGTTGCGACAGCACTTAACACCATGCAATCAAGGTTATCAAATGAAATAATCAAGCTCAAGGAAGCTAAAGATCAAATTCGAAAAAGTCATACTCTCTTAAGTGATATTATGGAAGGAACAACAGATGCCATATACTTAAAAGACCTTAAAGGTCGTTACATTATGGTGAATAAAGCAACATGTGAAGCGATTGGAAAGCAAAAGGAAGAAATCATTGGTAAGGATGATACCGAACTCTTTCCATCGAAGTCTGCACAGGCCATCAGCGAGAATGATTTAAGAGTAATCAAGTTTGGAGAAACATCTCAAACCGAAGATGGGCTTGAAACAACCAATGGTGATTCTATTTGGCTAACGAATAAAAGTCCATATCGTGACCAAGAAGGCAATATAATAGGTCTTATTGGCCTATCTAGAAATATTACAGATGTTAAAAATTATGAAAAAGAAAAAGCAGAACTTGAATCCCAGCTTCGCCAACTCCAAAAGGTTGAGGCCATTGGTGCTTTAGCCGGTGGAATCGCTCATGATTTTAACAATATTCTTTTCCCCATATTGGGTTATTCAGAACTGTTGGTCGAGGACCTCCCGGAGGACAGTCCTTATTTGAAAAGCGTTAATGAAATAGTAATAGGAGCAAAAAGGGCAAAGGGCCTTGTGGATCAAATACTCACATTCAGCCGGCAGGCAGATCACAAATTAAGTCCCTTAAAGCCAGGCTTGATTATTAAAGAAGTTTTAAAACTTATACGTGCGACAATCCCTACAACGATAAAGATCGAACAATATGTTGATCCCAATTGCTTGATGATTTTAGCTGACCCAACACAGATCCACCAGGTTGCCATGAATTTGATAACCAATGCTTACCATTCTATGCAACATTCAGAAGGGACATTGACAATTAAACTCCAAAACATAGAAAATATTAATCAAATTGATAATAAACTCAAAGATAGTGAGGAGGTTTTTGTTTGGCTTTCTGTTAGTGATACAGGAAGTGGTATGGATAGCATAACTTTAGAAAAGATTTTTGATCCATACTTCACGACAAAACCTAAAGGAGAAGGAACCGGCTTAGGCCTGTCTGTAATCCAGGGTATTATAAAAAATTACGATGGGCAGATAACTGTGAAGAGTACTCCTGGTGAGGGTAGTACTTTTAATGTATATATTCCTGCTCTTCAACAAAAAGCTATATCGGAATCAAAAATAGAGGAAGTTATTAATACAGAGGGGAATGAAAATATCCTGTTAGTAGATGATGAGCATCAAATTTTACGAGTTGAAAAAATGATACTTGAACGGCGCGGTTATAATGTAGAGACACACGATAGCAGCCTGAAAGCCCTGGAGGTTTTCAAGGCGGATCCTTACAGATTTGATTTGATGATTACGGATATGACAATGCCGGATATACCAGGAGATATCCTTGCCCGAAAGGTTATGGATATTATACCAGATTTCCCTGTGATTGCTTGTACAGGTTTCAGCGAAAGAATAAGCCCGGAAAAAGCTGCATCTATTGGAATAAAAGGACTGCTAAATAAACCCATTATTAAATCAGAGTTTGCAAAAATGGTCCGATCTGTTTTAGACAAAAGTAAAAAATGTTGACTTTATTAACTCTCCGGCACGATATATCATCAATTGAAGTAAGGATATATCAAAAAAATTTGAGATGTATTCAGTTTTAAGGGATAAATGAAATATGCCCAAAGTATTAATCATAGATGATGACAAGCAGATATGTGAAATTCTATCTACCATTTTTCAAAGAATGGGTTACGATTCATCTTATCAACTAACCCTAAAAGATGGATTGAATAAAATATCTTCTGATGATGTGGATGTTCTTTTCCTGGATGTGAATCTCCCTGATGGCAATGGACTGGAAGCTATTGAAGTCATAAAACGACAGCCATCGGCTCCTGAAATAATTATTATCACCGCTGATGAAGATGTGGATGGCGCAGAACTTGCGATGCGGTCTAAGGCATGGGATTACATTTCGAAAAGAGGATCACATAAAAATTTTAAGTTTGCCCTGGACAGAGCATATGAATATCGTAAACAAAAACAATCTAAAATCCAGGAAAAGAGTATTAAAAGAGGATCAATCGTTGGTGAGAGTCGACTAATAGTAAGATGTCTTGATAAAGTTTCAAGAGCAGCAAACAATGATCTACCTGTCTTGATCACAGGGGAAACCGGAACTGGTAAAGAGCTTTTCTCAAGAGCCATTCATAACAACAGCAAACAGTCCCACGCTGAGTTTGTGGTTGTTGATTGTACCTCGTTGCCTGAGCATTTAGTTGAAAGTACCCTCTTTGGCCATACAAAAGGTGCATTCACAGGCGCTGACTCTGATAAAACAGGATTACTGAAAATGGCGGATAAAGGAACCCTGTTTCTTGATGAAGTGGGAGAGCTTCCATTGAGCGTTCAGAAAAAATTTCTTAGAACGCTTCAGGAAAAACAATTCAGACCCGTCGGCAGCAAAAAAGAAGTTAGAAGTGAATTCAGACTGATCTGTGCAACCCATCGTGATTTAACTGATATGATAAAAAATAATCAATTCAGGGAAGACCTTTTTTTCAGAATGTTTTCAATGAATATTCATTTACCGCCTTTGAAGGATCGTGGAAACGACATTAATATTCTTGCATTACACCGCCTTATGGGCCAAAAAGGCCAACAACAAGATAACGCATGTACAATGTCCCCGGAATTTTTAGAAGAAATTCAAACGTATGAATGGCCTGGGAATGTCAGAGAACTTATCAATACAATAGATTTGGTTTGCAGTGATGCAGGTGCTGGCAGCACTCTTTTTCCACATCATCTTCCCGGACATATTCGGGCATTTAACATTAGAAATAAATTTAACACCTCAAATATGAATGAATCATCAGCAAAGACGCTTTCTTTAAATGGAAAAACAGCGAATAAACTAAAATTTAAAGAATATATGGATAAAACAAAATATGAGTACCTAAGTGATTTGTTAACTAACACTGAGGGGGACATTAAAGAAGCCTGCAGGGTATCCGGTCTTTCAAAAAGTCAGCTATACCGCTTCATGCAACAGAATAATTTAAAAGACATCTAAGTCGTTTCCCATTTTTGCGACTTTCCCATTTCTGGGAAAAACCCACAGCGGACATATATTGCTTTATAATTTCAGTCTGTTAGAAAGTTTAAGAGCCAAATCCATTCCAAATTCTCATAATTTCGTAATAAAATAACCAAAACAAATTTTTTGTAACTACCTGAATTATAAGTATTTTAATTTTTTCGTCACCTGGCACAGAATTTGTAATATTTAAGATAGAACAATTAAAGGAATTTCAAATCGTGTAAAGAAGGACAAATTATGAACTTTATTCTTTTTATCCATCGGGACTCTTCGAAGAAAGGTGTAATTCTTAAAAAGATTATAGATCAAAACTTTAACAGTGTTGAAATACAAACTCTTCAGACCTTTAATGCGTTTAAAGCAAGATTAGAAAAAGCATATAATTATAATGAAGAAATTTTTATTTTATTTGTAGACTCCAAAAACCGATTAAACGAATTAAAAAGCCTAATTGATTTGTTGGACGACAAACGTTTGATATTAATTCTCCCTGATGATTCAAAATCCACACTGTCTGACGCTCACCAGTTTTTCCCAAGATATTTCACTTATATAAACGACACGTATAAAGATCTATGTGACGTGATAAGCAAGATGATTAACCCAAAAAATAATATAACAACTAATTTTAAATAAAGAGAGGAATATCATGTTTAAAAACAAAGGGTTGGGAACAAAAATAATTTCAGGGTATCTATCAATAGTTCTATTAGTCGTTATTACTGGAGTGGTGGGATACAAAGGCATTAAAACCGTTGCGAAAAGTCTTTATATTGTTGCGGATGAAGAAGCACCTGTCGTAGATATGGCCAATGAAATGAAGTTGAGCCTGATGATTGCAAGAAATGCAATGGAGGAATACAAGGCAGCGACTGCAGTAATTGCTACTAACGATGCTTCAACCTTAAAAGCAATAAAACAATCCTACACTTCAGCATTGGAAGATTTTGATACCTATTTGGGTGCAATCATTAAAGGGGCCACCCTAAAGGATGGGACCATTGTAATTAAAACTGATAATGAAAATCTTGCATCGCTTGTTTTGCAGGCTGATGAAATACACGATAAAAAGTTCCAGGTATCTGCTACAAAAATGATGGAGTTGGGTCAGGATCTATTAGCAAAAAGCGTTGATGCAGATAAAGCAATGGAAGGAATGGAAGCGGTTTTTGATGAAGTATTTGAAGATACTTCGTCACTTGAAAAAATGATCTCAACTGAGATTTTAAAACGTAGTGCCCAAAGCAAGTTGGGCGAAGAGGCATTGGCAATATTAAAAGAAGAGGTTCCCCTTGCGGATATGGCCAATGAGCTGAAAATAGCACTTGCAGAAACCAGAATTGTCCTTGAAGAATTCCTTCAGATGAGAGATGCAACCCAAATTGCAGAACTTGAAAACAGATATAAAGAAAAAATTGATGAATTTGATCAGAATGTGAATGCTATTTTAAACGGCGCTAATGTTGATGGTACGATCGTTATAGCAACAGATAACATTGAAATCAGGGAAGCCGTATTGGAACTGGATGGTGATCACACTGAATTTCAGCAGAGAGCCGATGAATTAATGTCTGCCCACAAGGCCATGATTAGTGCAGGCCATGCAGCAGAAGAAGCCATGGCCCAATTGGATGATTATGGAGACCAGGCTGAAGAGTTATTGGGCCAAGTAGAACAGGCAGCTGGCCTTGAGATGGCCGCTGCAAAAAAAGATGGTAATTCCGCAGTAAAATTTTCTATCACATGGATATTTGCGGCGATCTTGATTTCGGTAGTTTTTGGTGTTTTGATTGGCATCTTTATGACCCGTTTAATTACCAAACCCATTGAAACGATTACCAATGGTATGGCATTGGGATCAAATCAGGTCGCCTCTGCTTCAAATCAAGTATCTTCGTCAAGCCAATCCATGGCCGAAGGCACTTCTGAGCAAGCTGCATCCATAGAGGAAACCTCTTCTTCCATGGAAGAGATGGCTTCAATGACGGCAAAAAATGCAGAAAATGCAAAAAATGCAGATGAGCTAATGACAGAAGTCAATATTGTCTTGAATCGTGCAAACCAGTCTATGCAAGAATTAAATGAATCAATGATAGAGATTTCAAAGGCCGGAGAAGAGACATCTAAAATTGTTAAAACAATAGATGAAATTTCATTTCAGACCAATCTTTTGGCGTTAAATGCAGCAGTTGAAGCAGCACGGGCGGGAGAAGCTGGAGCCGGGTTTGCAGTGGTTGCCGATGAGGTGAGAAATCTTGCCATGCGAGCTGCTGATGCAGCTAAAGAAACCGCTGAGCTCATCGAGGGAACTATTAACAAAGTCAGTACTGGGTCCGAGCTCGTTGCCAATACCAATCAGGTGTTTGGAGAAGTAGCTAAAAGTGCTCAAGGCGTGACAGATCTTGTTGCTGAGATATCAGATGCAACTAAAGAACAGTCCGATGGTATATCACAGGTCAATACAGCCCTTTCCCAGATAGACAAAGTAATTCAGCAGAATGCTGCCAATTCGGAAGAATCAGCCGCCTCTGCTGAAGAAATGAATGCCCAGGCTGTGCAACTAAAAACGTTTGTCCATGACCTTGAGAGGTTAGTCTCTGGAAAAAAAGAGTCAAATAAAGCAATACACTCTCATGCAACGAAAATACATATTGTTTCAAAAATAGATACGCTCACAAAATCTGAAAAAATGGACATACATAATACACCAAACGAGACCCAATCCGGCCTTCTCAGTCAAATGGTTGATGAAGAACATTTCAAAGACTTTTAGTTTTGTAACTTAAAAAGAATCAAAACACAGCAAGAAAAATAATAAAATTTGAAAAGGAGAAGTACTAAATGGAAAAAGAAACAACAACTATTAACCAGGCGGTGCAACACATCGAAGCCAAGCAAGGGAAATATCTGACATTTTCTCTGGCTGGTGAAGAGTATGGAATCGGGATTATACAAATCAAAGAAATCATCGGAATGATGCCTATTACCTCGGTGCCCCGAACACCGGAGTTTGTTAAGGGTGTAATTAATCTAAGAGGAAAGGTAATTCCAGTCATCGACCTTCGTTTAAGATTTAACATGGAAGCTTCTGAATACACTGAGCGAACCTGCATTATTGTGGTTGAAATTGA
This sequence comes from Desulfobacteraceae bacterium, assembly GCA_003353855.1. Classification (GTDB taxonomy): domain Bacteria; phylum Desulfobacterota; class Desulfobacteria; order Desulfobacterales; family Desulfobacteraceae; genus NBML01. The sequence continues at coordinate 6,194 of PIVS01000060.1, read as the reverse complement.
AGGAAAGGACAAGACGGTTATCATCGGTATTGTGGTTGATTCTGTTTCAGAAGTTTTAAACATTAATGAGCAGGATATAGAAGAAGCCCCGTCATTTGGTACTAAACTCGATACTAACTATATATTAGGGATGGCCAAAACCGAAGGCGGGGTAAAAATTCTTCTTGATATAGACTGTGTCCTGACTTCAAGTGAAATCAAGCTGATAGAAAAAACAGCTTAAAGAAATTTTAAATAAAGATTAAAGGAGAACCCACCATGTCAATTAGAAATATGTTTATCGCAATATTTTCATCATTTGTCCTTTTGCTTGTACTGCTTGCATTTATTTCAGTACTCATGCTTAATGGGCAGTCATCACTCAACGAAAGTCAGCAAGTAAGATATCAATCCTATCAGGCAGCGGATGAATTGCGACAAAGTTCAATGGATTTAACCCGTCTGGCAAGAACCTATGTGTCAACAGGGGATAGCAAGTATGAAGATCTTTACTGGGAAGTATTAGATATCAGAGGCGGGAAAAAAGCCCGACCCGATGGAAGAACCATTGCCCTTAATCAAATCATGAAAGATTTAGGTTTTACTGATGCCGAGTTTGCAAAAATTACTGAAGCAGGAAAAAATTCAGATGGTCTGGTATGGACAGAAACCATTGCCATGAATGCTGTAAAAGGTCTTTTCCACGATAGTAATAAAGAATTTACTATTAATAAGGACCCAGATTTTGAGTTGGCCAGAGAGCTTATGTTTAATAATGAATATCATCAATTTGTCGTTGAAATCATGGCCCCCATCAATGATTTTTTTAAACTGCTTGACCAACGGACCAGTGCAGAGGTAGCAGAGCATGTTGCACAGAGCAACCGATACCTCTGGTATGCATTGTCAGTTATTGCATTGTTAATCACTATCTCTATTTTTTCTTATCTTCTAATCTATAAAAAATTAAGCGTTCCGGTCAGTGCACTTGTTGGGGAAGTTAAATTAATTGGAGAGGGTGATTTGACAAGACAGATTCATTCCGATGCCAAAGATGAAATTGGAGAACTGTCAAGAACTGTTGATGCGATGAGAAAAAAGATGGGGCAAACGGTTGGAGAATCCATGAGTATTGCTCAAGTCCTTGCTGAAGCATCTTCTGAACAGGCAGCATCGGGTGAAGAGACATCATCTTCCCTCGAAGAAATGTCTTCCATGACAAAACAAAATTCTGACAATGCAAATAATGCAAATAGCTTGATGCAGGAAGCCAATCAGGTGATTGCCTCTGCCAACAACTCCATGGGAGACTTAACCAGCTCCATGGGAGAAATTTCAAAGGCCAGTGAAGAAACCCAAAAGATCGTAAAAACAATTGATGAAATTGCATTTCAGACAAATCTTCTGGCACTGAATGCCGCTGTTGAAGCAGCAAGGGCCGGAGAAGCCGGTGCTGGTTTTGCCGTGGTAGCCGATGAAGTACGAAACCTTGCCATGCGGGCTGCGGATGCAGCCAAGAGTACGGCAGGACTCATAGAAGGTACAGTAAAGAAAATCAAATCCGGTGTTGACCTGGTAGAGACCACCAATGAAGGGTTTGGGAAGGTAGCCGACAGTTCAGGCAAAGTAGGTGATCTACTTGGGGAAATTGCAGCAGCATCCAAGGAGCAGGCCCAGGGTATTGAGCAGATAAATATTGCCGTTACACAGATGGATAAGGTCACTCAGCAAAATGCTGCAGGATCCGAAGAATTAAGTTCAATCATGAGCTCATTTCGAACAGAGTCAATCACTAGATCGAGACAAACGATAACGTCATCAAACAATCCTCGTAGAAAATCTGCTGGAGCGCTTGCGGAAAAGGCCTCCGAAGTGAGACCCGATCAAGTAATTCCTTTTGATGAAGATGAAAGTTTTAAAGACTTTTAATTCGGTTTTTTAGAATCATGGCAAAGGGCAGATTTAATTCTGTCCTTTGTCTAAAAAAATATTAGGCAACCCAATCTATGAATTCATCAAAACAAGGCTTCAAATGAACCAAAACTCTGAAAAACTGGTGTCTCAAGATTATTTTTTGAAACCTGGATTTATATACCTGCCGGGCAGACCCACAACGATTTCGACGGTGTTGGGTTCATCCGTGGCGGTCAGTCTATACGACAAATCGCTTAAGTTGGGAGGAATGAATCATTTTCGTTTTCCATATATCGAGGGCCGGGAAAAAACAACAGCACTATATGGCAATATCGCTGTTCTGACCCTGATTCGAATGATGGCAGCCAATGGATCGAGTATCTCAAATCTGGAAGCACAAATATTTGGTGGTGCATTAAATTCTGAATATTCTGAAAGGGATATTGGCCAGGACAATTTAAAAACTGCTAAACAGATTTTGAGCAGAAAAAGAATAAAAATCATTTCAGAGGATATTGGCGGTGAACTTGGTAGAAAAATCGTTTTCAATACAGGTACTTATGAAATCGTGATATTAAAGGTGGATCGATTGAGAGAGTCTGACTGGTATCCCTATTCCGGACTCAGATAATACTGTCACAAAAATCCGGTAGGATGCACAAAGGGATAAATAAATGGAAAATCAAGTGACATCTAAAAAAATCCTGATCATTGATGAGGAAGCTCCAATAAGATTGCTACTGAAATTAATGATTGCCCTATGTCCAACAAATAATTACTTTATCTGGGTGTTATCTTTTAACTAATATTTTAGAAAGGAGTAACAGCAAAAGAAAGTTTGCTCAAAATGTTTAGTAAAAGAAAAAAATATGAGGTCACAGATCCTGGGTTTTACGGGCAGTTAATCCTTGATCAAAAAAAACTGGTTCGTAAAAATAAAACGAGCCCAGATGAATTGATCAAGCTTGGCCATCTTTTTGAAAAAAGAGCAGCCATGACAAAAGAGTTTGTGAACAAGAAGTTTTTTTTTCGATATTCTTTTATTATTACTCTTTCAGTAATCTTCGGATTGTTGTTTTTTGTTAATTTCCTAGCTCCATATCCGCTTACATGGAAATTAAACAGCATAGGATTTCTTATATGTTTACTCACTACCTTCCTAATGTGGAAACTAAGATATCCTCGTTCGGGTCGTAGCATATTTAAAAAAGTCCTTTTAATAGATCCTTCAAATGTTGATGCGTATATGCAACTTGGTCTAATCGCTCTTAGACGGCTTCAGAAAAAAAAAGCTTATTACTATTTGGAAAAAGCACACGAGTTAGGCGGGGGAAAAACTGTTGAGAAAAAAATTAAAGCGATTTATCAAAATGAATTTTTGGAATTTTTTAATCGAAAATCAGAAAACGAAAAAAAATTATCGCGGACAAATATTCATCTAAAAACCGAAATCAGCATTCTTGAAGAAAAGATTAGAAATTTAGAAAATAAAAACTCGATAGTTTCAAAAAAAGAAAAAAATATAAAAATAAAAATGGGGCAGACTATCCGTCAGACCAAAACATATATGGATAATCAGATATCAAAAATACAAACTGATTATGAAAAGCAGATCGCAGACTTAGAACAAGCCATGGAAATAGAAGAAGCTAAAAAAGAGGCCGTTCAAAAGAAAAATATAAACTTAAATTTAAAAATTTTAGAATCAAAAGCAAAAGCAAAAAAGCCATCATTTGACCAGGCTGCCAAAGCTGTAGAAAGAATAATGGGAGAGGATCCATGGAACTCCTTATCAAAATTATCAAGATCGTATCTTGCAACAGCAGAGCATGCTTTTTCTCTGTTGGATAAAAATTCTGTGGATACTGATTTCAGTCTCGTTGGTATGGAGCTATGCAAAACTCTTGAAACAGAAATTAACCTGAAACTTGTGACTCCATTTATTGATAAATCACATGGAAACACATCATTTTTAAAAATGAACAGGACGGGTGTGAAAAAAGACCAACCAATTTATTACACAATGCTTGCCAAAGTCGCCGACAATGAAAATTATCCGGAAATAAAAACTCTTACTCTGGGACAATATCTATTTGTTTTAAAGAAAACGCTTGAAGGCGAAATGGCCTTGGATGATTATGGTTTATTTCTTGATGATATTCAGGAGTCATCTAAAATAATCATTGGAAGAAAATTTTCACAAAAATTAAAAATTGTAACCCAGAGATATCGCAATTCAATTGTTCATTATACCCATATGAATCACCAGCAGTGTCAAAATTTAAGAGAATTAGTATTTGCAAGAAAAGATTCTTTATTAATGGATACTTGCAAAATAAATTTTATTTGATGGATAAGGAAAACCAGTGTCGAATCTATTCTGTAATATGAATCTAAACACCCTTCAATCTTTTGAATTCTATGTTTAACCTCTTGGCCAATACATAATTATAGCTACACCTGTTAAAGCAATGCTCCCACCAATTAAATCAAATCTATCTGGCTTTATTCCATCAATTCCCCAACCCCATAAGATAGATAGAGCTATAAAAACACCGCCATACGCAGCGTATACTCTGCCAAAATTAGCTGGTTGCAATGTGGGAATTATACCATATGCAATCAGGACAACTGCCCCGAATAACGCATATGCTAATGGTTTGTCTTCTCTGATCCATAACCAGATTAGATAACCGCCTCCAATTTCAAATAACCCGGCGATCAAAAAATATGTGATGGATTTTGCAATCGTTAAAGCTTCCATAAAAAGATGCCTTGTGGTTTTCACTTTTAGTTATTTTGGGATTTACTATCCTACAAGTCCCCATGTTTTTCAAATGATATTGTTGTCGTATAGTATAGAAAGCCAAAGGGTTATTGGGACAAATCCTCCACCAAAAGCAATTTTCAAAAAATCAGATGATCTAAAAATTTCTTTCTTATGTAAGAATCCGAGCACCTACCAATCATTTTTAACCGCTATATGTGTTTCTATTAAAGCTTTTTAATTAAAAAACGTCACTTTTGCATCACAAACTGCAATGCCGTAATCTTTATTCAATTCGAGTCGTTTTGGACATTTATCCAAACAGGTTATTGGATCCCCAGAGGGAAGTTCAAATGTATGAAATCTCCCAGGCCCCCTGAAATGGGATTTGATCAATTTAGCCTTATAGGAAGATTCATGATTGATATATACATCTTCCGGGCGAATAAATAACCTCACAGGTTCAATGACGTTTAAATCATTTAAGCGGTTATCAGTAAAACTACCCATTTCTGAATCAACTATCCCTGAAGCATTCAGGCTTCCATTTATAAAGGAACCTTCTCCCACAAATCTGGCAACATCATAAGATGCGGGATTGTAATATAAGTTATCTGCCGTATCCCACTGCAATAATTTTCCATCCTTCATCACTCCGATTTGATCTGCCATTGCAAATGCTTCATGCTGGTTATGCGTGACTAAAAGGCCGGTTGTGCCAAATTCATTCAAGATATAACGGACTTCTTCAGATAGGGTTTCTCTTAAAGAGACATCCAGGTTTGAAAAAGGTTCATCCATGAGCAGAAGACCTGGTTTAGGTGCAAGAGCCCTGGCCAATGCTACTCTTTGCTGTTGTCCACCTGACAGTTCATGCGGATATTTTTTTTTGTTTCCGGATAATCCTGTCATAGTGATTAATTTTTCAATCTCTTTTTTAGGATTTTTTGATGGCCCAAACGTGATGTTTTCATAAACAGTTAAATGAGGGAATAAAGCATAATCCTGAAAAACCATCCCTGTATGCCTTTTTTCGGGTGCGATATTTGTTCGGGATGTAAATGCATGGTTTCCACAGATATTGATGCTGCCTGAATCCGGTTTCTCAAATCCGGCAATCATCCTTAACATGGTTGTTTTCCCACAGCCACTCGGGCCGATTAAAGCACCAAGCTGGCCGTCATTGATCGTGAATGAAATATCTTTGGCAACTGATATTTGCCTGCCATGTTGTTTGTTAATATTTTTTACGGATAAGCACATACTATTCTTTATCCCTTCCGATAAATGTCAGAATGAAAATTGGAATCATCCCAGCCAGAACAAGTGTAATCGCTGGCAGGGCTGCACGCTCCCATTCCCCCTCTGAGGTTAGTTCAAAAATTTTAACTGCTAATGTATCCCATCCAAAAGGTCTGAGCATTAAGGTTACCGGCATCTCTTTCATGATTTCCACAAGAACAAGAATACTGCCGGTGATAATCCCCCGTCGTATTAACGGCAAATGTATCTTTGTTAATAGTTTGACTCCTGA
>PIVS01000500.1 GCA_003353855.1 Desulfobacteraceae bacterium | reverse complement strand
AGTAGATCTAAATTTAAGATTTTTTTGGGGGAAGAAAATATAGGCTGGGGTCGTGTCTCCGGCAAAGCGGTGGCCTATTATTTCGCTATCCGTGGTGGCGATGTTCGGTGGCGGTAACATCCTCAAAGTGGTTCGATGTCATTTGGACAAATTCTACAGGTAAATTCTGTTGTTTCAATTTGTTCTTCCAATATGTGAACTGATTTGCCCTAAGATTGTTATTCCTGCAATATGCATTCTGTGTGAGTTTTGTCTGGGACCATTCTTTTATGTGATTTTCCCAGAATTGAGATAGCTTTTGACTCGCTTTTTTTAACTGTTCTGACATCATCCAACTCTCCTTTAATTGTAAAGCTGGCTTAATATGTCACCATCCAATCGAAAATATAAGATGGGGTTAATTAGACGCTTACGGCGTGAATGATCATCAAGAATACATAGTGCCTTCGGGGTATGCCATTCTCCATTTGAATCAACCACCCGCCTGCTGCATGCGTGGAAATCCAGGTGCATGAGCGCATGAACATGCGCTGCTTCATAACTTCGCACTTCATAATTTTCAAGCCGCTCTGCTGCTGCTTTTTGGCCAGAAGTCAGATGTTTTTTTTGGAGACCTTTTTAACCCAGCCCCTTTCTGCCATACGCCTTCTAACAGTTGCATATGATGGAACTTCAGATCCAAGACCCTCACATTCCTAAATCACTGTTTTAAGGTTGTCAACATGGAGCTGATAACTCCAACTGGGGTGGGTTTTGTACTGTTTGCTAAGAAGAGTAAGCAACGTTGTCGTAAATACAATTGATTTACCAATATCTGAACGGACTTTACGGCCTAACGCCATAATTGGATCTTGGGCATTTTTTGCCCGGTAATACCAGCTTTCAATGGTAGAAAAATGGGAGACGGTTAAACGACTATGCACAGGATGTATATAGCTTTGCCTGGCGAGCATACTCAACTCTTTTTGCAACTCTCCCTTTGCCGGTGGCCTTGCAAGCAAACCACCAACAACGGAGAAGCGAAACAACGCCGATTTGTCCAAGGGCTTTGGGTTTTACTGCTCAAAATTGTGGCTCCTTTCAATTTTGGGGGTAATTTTTTCAAAAACCCGGTTAAAATTCTTGGAACCAGTAATAACTTGTCTGATTTTTAGATAAAATGCCCATCTTCTGCGTGGGATTAATCAGCCCTGATTTTTTGATAAAATCCAGACCTATCAGACAGGAATTTGAGACAGGAAATAAGGGCATCCTTTGCGGACGATTTAAGAGTCAAATAATAATTGATAAGGCTTGAAGGAAGTTCATTGTTTTTGATAAAAGCAGCCACCTGGCTTCGAATCATTTGCCATTATGGGCTTGCGGGTAAAATATCCTGATAAAAATTAATCCATCTTGCAATTGTGTTGCGTGAAACATTAAACAGCTTTGCCAGTTAAAAAACACTGGATTCCTTGTTCTGATACTCTGAAAGAATGACCAGAATTGACACATGCCAATATACTTTTCTGTCCAGAAAACGACAGGAGGGGGGCATAATCCTGCGCCGGCATCCTTCCTTGCCACAGCATAGGCTAAACCGAATAAAAGATTCTTCTGGAATTCCATCAGGCTCTCCCCGTGGCTTACGAGGGTAATTTGCAAAATGCAATGGCCCGCTACAATGTGGGCATGGCATTTCTCTGTATTGTTCAGCGATATTTTTATCTATGGTGTAAAGACTATGAAAAAGGCTTTTCTTTTTTAGAAGTTCTGATAACATATTTCCTGCCCCTATTAGGTGATTTTAATGAGGCAGGAGTCCCTTTAATTATTTGCAAGATAAGGGAGGGGACTCCAACCCCATGCCTGACCTATCTTGCAAATTTTTACTCATTTATCCATAATTTTTTGTGATCATTCTCATTATGAAAGATGATTTGGCCGGAGGGAAGCTTCCTTCAGCAGATTTTGGTGAGAATGCTGCGTGGTGGTGGATAATGATCATAACCCTAAATTTGAATGCAATGATGAAAAATTTAGCGTTAGAACCATCCATGATAAATATGCGGATGAAGAGGATCAAATTTTCGATAATAAATATCCCAGGTAGGATCATCAAAGGCTCCCGCAGTCTATTTTTACCTTTATCTAAAGGCCATCCGCCATAAGACATACTGATTGCGGCACGTAAACGGATTGCAATGTTACAGAGAGCTTGGGCTCCATCTGGATAAGTTTATGGCAAAGATTTACACTCAAAATTCATGTATACATCACACGCCACAAGATAGTTGCGCCCAAAAATTGCTGCTCATAAGTGTATGGGTGTCGAAAAGCAAAAATCTGGTGAAATAGGCGCACGATCCTTAAAAAAATCCCCCCGATTTAGCTTTGGATAGGTCTATAAAAAAATAGGCGGTGGATTTGGGATATACCTCCCGCTATTCTTACATAACGAAAATATGGCATATTGTCCAGCTAAAAATTATTGCACCATATAGCGGTCGTCACCACACAGCCTCGTGAAGATAGATTTAAAAAATCAAAGGAGATATCCGTTTGCAATGATATTATCTTGGCAAAATTATCGAACTAATTAAAAAGAAAACGATGTGCTCCTTTAAATACAACTATTTAGACTTGTTTCAGAAGAACCGCACCCAAAGAATAATGAGATATCTGCATGATTTGCTATCCACCACCAAGGGGAATATTAAAGAATTGTGCAGGATGTCCGGCCGTTCAAGAAGCCAGCTTTACCGCCTCATGCAACAATATCATTTATAAAGCAGTTAAATTCTGTACCATTTCTGCGACTGCTCCTTTTATGCGACAAACTCTTAGATGTTGAAAATTAGGCTGTAAATTCAGGTGCTTATCGCAACTTACATCAATTCTATTTTAAATTTTTGCCATATAAATGAGAATCGTATTTTTTGTAACTATTTGAATTATTTGAATTTTTTTATTTTTTTTTAGTGGCACACAACTTGTAATATCTAAATTTAAGATAAATCAAGGTGAATATTTTTTCCCTTGGTTAATAGCCGCTAACGAGTAGTTCAAAAAGACAGCTTGATAATAGAGGAGGTAAAATTATCGAACCGAGTATAAACGTAAATGTGTTTGAACGGCCCTGAGCGCAAAAGCTATGATCAGGGGCACTACATTTTTTAAACAATAATATTTCAGATCATAAGGATGCATAGATGAAAAAGAATATAGCCTTAATAATACTGATATTCAGTTTTTTCTTTACCAATTATCTTTTTGCCGCAGACCAGGACACGGATATAAATAAAGATTATCTGACCCCCAAGCCTTACTATACGCAATATGGCACAAAAGTGGGATCTGAGTTTAACATTGTTGACGGCTGGTCACAGGAAATTCCAGGGGATCAAATATTATCTCTTACTTTTTATTCAAACGGCACATATTTGACTGGAGTCGAGGTCGATTACCTTTTTGGAGGGAAAAGTTCAGCCGGGTCGAAAGCAGGCAGAGCCATTACTGCAGATTTTGATATAGATGAATTCATTTGGAGAGGAACGGTTTTTACGTCAGAGCAATATGGGAACCCTGATGCACGTATTAGCCGTCTGGACCTGACAACAACTAAGGGAAAGCAATATATTTTTGGTGAGGAGAATTCATGGAAGTCGGGGGGGAGCTTTACGGTCGGTGACTTAGATAATCATTATAGCAATGCTGTTATCGGTTTTTTCGGCAGATACGATAACCAGATCAATAGT
>PIVS01000059.1 GCA_003353855.1 Desulfobacteraceae bacterium | reverse complement strand
TTTGTAAAAATTTTACATACTGTATGTAAGATTTTTGAGTGTTACGATTGTTTAAATAACTTTAGAAGTTTTTATTTATCGCACACCTGCAATAATCTTTTTGAGCGTAATTGAGAGTCTTTTAGTGAGAAAGTATGTGCCATATATAAAATAAAAGTGAAGAGATAACAATCTTTTTTTAAATATCAGTGCAAATTGTGCCAGATTTTTTCAAAGATCAAGCCCATGGGTAGAGGGCCGGATTGCACGGCGTAGATGCAGACCAAAACACATCAAAAGCTGGTTGATCGGATTATCGGGCATGAAAAGAAATCCCCTGAGTTGTTTATGGGTTATTTCAGGAACGTCAAAGGGAAATTCGATCGTCAAAACCTTCCCGGCAGCTCGGCAGCATGAATTCGCCCCACTGGGCAGCCCGGCTGCTTGGCCGCCATCCAGCATTCCAACTTTAGATCATCCCCGGGGCCCGGCCCCGGATTCACCAAATCCCATCCCTTGTCAAATCAGTTTTTGAAAGCAAACCCTACAATTAGGATAATAAGCTAATTAAAGGAAATCCCCGAGACCAGAGGCCCTGTGGGTAAGCTGCTCAACTGATGCTCCCAGGAGATTGCCAGGGGGGCTTGTCAGAGTAAACCAGGAGCGGGCACGGGTGATCCCGGTGTAGACCAATTCTCGGGTCAGTACCGGACTCATGGTGTCCGGCAGCACCAGGACCGTGTGATCGAACTCTGACCCCTGGGATTTATGCACGGTCATGGCATAGACGGTCTCCACCTCCCCGAGGCGAGAGGGCAGCACCTGTTTCAGGGAACCGTCGGCCATGGGAAAGACCACCCTAAGCCCATGAGTACCGGGATTCCGCTCATCCGTCACCTCAAGGACGATGCCGATATCCCCGTTCATCAGCCCCAGGCTATAATCGTTCCGGGTAACAAGGACCGGACGGCCGGGATACCAGCCCTGGGTCGCCTGGATCAGTCCGGCTTTATATAGGATGCCAGCGGTTGTTTTATTGAGTCCTTCAACCCCCCAGTCACCCTTTCGAAGGGGAGTCAACAGTTGAAAGCGGTTGAAGCTGGAAAGAACGCCCCGGAGCCAGGCTGTCTCCGACTCCCACGCCCCCACACCTTTGGTAATTGTCTCAAGGTAAGCCCGATACCCCTCCGGTTGGGCCGTGCCCTCGATACTGCCAAATGCCTTGGGGTTGCCGTCAAGGACCAGACGTCTGAATCCAGGATCTTTACATGATTTTATCACAAGGTGGGAGATATCAGGAAACCCCTGGTTCCAGACATCATTCACCCGCCTTCCATCTCCCTGGTTAACCAACTGGGCAAGGGCGCCGATGCCACTTTTTTCATCGAAACGGTGGCTCTTTCTCAAGACAACGATCTGTTGGTCAAGATCACTGCCATGACCTGAGAATTTAGATAAGTTATAGCCGGTTGTCCCTTGGAGCCAGGCAACGGTTTCAGGCCCGTAACAAGGATTTCTGGCATTGGCGCACAGATCGCCAAGTACCGATCCCGCTTCCACCGAGGCAAGCTGATCCTTGTCCCCAAGCAGAATCAGCCGGGCCTTTGGCGGCAAGGCTTCAAGCAGAGCATCCATCATCTCAAGGTCGATCATGGAAGCCTCATCTACTACCAGAAGATCCACGTGGAGTCGATTATTCCGGTTGTGGATAAAATTACGAGAATCGGGACGGGTTCCCAGCAGGCGATGAAGGGTCGAGACCTCCGTGGGCATCTTTGCCTGGATCTCTTCAGGAAGCCGTCCTATTGCCGTGCTGATGGATTCCGTGAGCCGGGCCGCAGCCTTGCCCGTGGGGGCAGCAAGGCGAATCCTCAATGTTTTATCCTGCTCCATGGCAAGTCCTTGAAGCAACCCCAGAAGCTGAACCACGGTGGTGGTCTTTCCGGTGCCAGGCCCCCCAGAAATAACGCTGAAGGCGCTGCCTGCAGCGACAGCGGCGGCTACGCTCTGCCAGTGAATCTCGCATTTTTCCTTTTCTTCAGGGCTTCTCAAAGATACAAAAATCTTATCAAGCCGCTCTTCCAGGTTGTCGGGCACTGGCAGTTTTTTACCCACCCTGCAAAGGATCTCCTGGGCCACCCGTTGGGTATAGTGCCAGTAACGGCGCAGATAGAGGCGCCCATGGTTCATCACCAGGGGGGTGTTGCCCGTGTCTGTCCCCACAAGGGACGAAGCCCCAAGGCTGTGTTTCCATTTTTCTTCCATGATGTTGCAAAGCACTTCAGAGGGTTTCAGGAGCAGGTCCTCCCCGGTTTGCCCCTCGGGGGGAAGGGCAAGAGTGGTATCTGGATCTTTTAGGACCCCGGCGAGATCAAGGCAGATATGCCCCCGTCCAAGCTGATGACTGGCAAGAGCTGCCCCAAGCAGCACCAGGGGGTCAGCATCCGGATCCTGTCTGCTCAGGAACATCACAAAGGCACTATCAAGAGGCCGTAACCAGCTCCGAGCCGTCCAGGTTTGAAGCAGGTCAAAAAAATCAGCAGTGGTCATCATGGTTACCTCCTTGTTGAAACAGGTGGTCCAGTGTGTTGATCAGTTCTTTTGGGGGTTTGTCAACATAAACACCCTGGCCCGAGCCATTAACTCCCCTCAGGAACAAATAGACCGCCCCGCCCACATCACGGTCGTAGTCATAGTCTTCAAGCCTTGCCTTGAGAAGACGATGCAACGCCAGGGTGTAGAGCACATATTGAAGATCGTATCGATGCTCCAACATGGCGTCGGCCATGGTTTCCTTCGTGTAGGCACCTTGGGAATCCCCCAGATGGTTGGACTTATAATCAATGACAAAATAGCGTCCCTGAAAACAAAAAACAAGGTCAATAAATCCTTTGAGCATACCATTCACCCGGTCTTCCCTTAACACCGGCCGGACATTTCCCGGCAAGACCCAAGTTCCAACCAAACGGTCCAGAACAGGGATATCCACCCCATGGGCCTCGAACATGAACTCCATTTCGGCCAGGCATTGGTCCTGGTCAAGGTCCAACAACTTCATGGACTGAATGGTAGGCCCTGGAAGGGTCAACTCAACCCTGACAAAATCCATTAGCCAGTTGGTCAACACGTCGGCCCATTCCTCCCACCCCCGGCGTTGACAGAGTTGGGTAACCTGGCTTAGTGTGGTGTCACGGTCCGAGGCAACCCGATCAAACCCTTGGGCTACAGCTCTTTCCAAGATATCGTGAAGAAAAGTTCCAGGCTCAGGCCCCCGTGCAAAGGTATGGATAGAGCGGGTATTGATATTCACCTCGGGAGCCAGGCTCTCTTCGGTTGCAGCTTCCTGGAGCTGATCCTGGGGTGCACTATCCGGAGAGTCAACAACCCCATCCGAAGGGGTGCCAAGGGAGGCCCCGTGTTCGGGCATGGCAGCGCCTGTGAGGATACCGGAGTAACTGGTAATCCGCCAATTGCGAGGGACCTTGCCGTTAAATGCCCGGGCCTGGGAGAGGGTCACCGTTTCTAAACTGGAGACAATGGTCTCGGTTGACGGTTCGGGCAGGAGTGTAACAGTTATATACCCACAATCCCCCCTGAACTCGTTCAGGATCGAGGAAAGCTCGGATGTCTCGATCATTCTGTCTCCTGAAAGCAAATAACCAATACCCGATTGGTGAAGGTCGGTGGTTTCTCCGGATTTCTTGGTTATCTTGCCCATCACCCCTATGCCGAGCCAGCAAGCGTACCTGGACCGGGTCAGGGCAACATAAAGCATCCTGAGATCCTCTGCCAGTCGCTCACGATCAGCCTGATCAAGCTCCTCATCCCCCGGGTTCACAACCATTTTGACCTCTCCCTGATCATCATGGATCTTGACCATGGTAGAGTTGCGGGAGGTGAGCTTGCGAAAACTGCAGATAAAGGGCAGGAACACCAGTGGATACTCCAGCCCCTTTGATTTGTGAATGGTGACCACCCTTACCAATTCATCGTCACTTTCAAGACGAAGGATCTCTTCATCAACACCACCCTCGGAATGCTCGATCTGGCCTGCCAACCACCGGATCACACCCTTCTCCCCATCAAGGTTTGTGGCGGCTGCCTGGATCATTTCAGCAAGATGAAGAAGATTGGTAAGCTGGCGTTCTCCAAAAGGCTTTGACAAAAGTCGGGCACCCACATTGAATTCAGCAAGCAGTATACGCACCATGGGAAGCACCCCCTGGCTGCGCCAGATCTTTTGGAAATTTTTAAACCGCTCAAGTTCGGCCTCCCAGGCAAGTTCGTCCCTGTTCAACCGATCAAGGGTCTTCAAGGAAAGTTCCAAAACCTGAGTTGCCAATGCCATTCGTAACACCTGGTCATTTGTGGGATCGGAGCAGGCCTGGAGGAGATAAAGCAGGGAAACTGCCTCCTGGCTGTCGAATACCGACTCCCTGTCCGAGAGGTAAACCGATCTAACCCGCTTTCTTTCCAGGGCATTTCGAATGGCACTGGCTTCCATGCCGTTCCGCACAAGCACGGCAATGTCCGACGGTCGAAGGGGTGTAAGCTTGCCATCCTCCTGGCTAAACCCTGCCTGGCAGGGCAACGTCTGCCCAAGGTTCAGGAGTCGGACGATTTCGCCGGCACCAGCCTCTGCCATCCTGGCAAGATAGCCGTCCGCTCCGCTCTTGGCAATGGGTTCGTTTTGCTCCATCTGCCACAGGGTCACAGGAAAGGATTCTTTGCCTTCCACCATGAACCCCTCTGATCTCCCTTGAGCTTTAACCTTATCAAAGGGGATATCATCCTTGAATAGAAAAGCGCCATCGGCAAATCCTGTGGCCCGGCCAAACATCTGATTCACGGCGGCCACCATGCCCTGGGTGGAACGATAATTTTTCTCCAGTGTGTAGTGACGTCCCCGTGTATCCTTCCTGGCCCCAAGATAGGTGTGGATGTCAGCCCCCCGAAAGGCGTAGATCGCCTGTTTGGGATCCCCGATCATGAACAGCCCTGTCTCCGGCTGATCCAGATAGATGGTACCAAAGGAAGAATACTGCACAGGATCCGTATCCTGGAACTCGTCGATCATGACAACGGGAAACTGGCTTCGGATCACTTGGGCAAGGCGGTTGCTATCCGGCCGGGACAGGGCATCTCCCAGGCGGGTCAGAAGATCGTTGAACCCCATCCTGGAGAGCCGGGCCTTTGCCTCAATCACCCGCCGATTAATCTGTGCTGCGGCATGGGATATAAGTGCTTCTTTGACATCAAGGGAGTTCAAGAGCCCGTTCAATCGGTCAAGGGCGTCATAGGCGGGATGAACAGGCGGGTTCTTTTTCTTTGAAACCCCGCTGGTAAGACCCTGGGTTGAAAATTTCTCCAACACCTGGGTTTCCGGCAAGGAGCCGGAATTGTTGACCCAGAGGTCCAGTTGTTCAATCCAGCGCTCTAAGGATGCTTTTCGATACTTGTTGTTGTTCAGGCTTTTGTCTGCCTGGGCCTTGACAACCCGATCCACGGCTTGTTTAAAGTCCGACATCCAGACCCTGCGAGCCTCCTCAACGGCTTGCCTGCGTTGTTCAAGCATTTCAAAGGGGTTGGCACCATTCTTTTTTCCAGCATTTACCAAGGGCATGGCCTGCTTCAAAAGTTCCTGGGGGGTTGTAATTTTGGCCACCGACCTAAACTCAGACAACACCTCCACGGTCTGGGGATAGAAACCGGCACGCCAGAAGTCACAGGCCGCCTCCTCCAGAAGATCCTGATCACTGGGTGCAAGCGTAAGATCAAAGAGGGAAAGGCTGTCAAAGGCGTGCTGGCGAAGCATACGCTGGCACCATGCGTGGATGGTATGGATAGCAGATTCATCCATCCATTGGGCCGCCTGGTCAAGCAGCATTGCCCTGCCAGGCCAGAGGTCTGGGTCAAAGTCGGTCCTTAGCCGTTGAAGAAAATCATCCCCCTCCCCATTGCCCCGGAAAAAAGCCGCCGCTTCGGTGAGGCGACTTCGAATGCGCTCCCTGAGCTCTTCTGTGGCCGCATTGGTAAAGGTGACCACCAGGATCTCCGGTGGGGTTAAAGGTCTTGAAAAACCGTTCTCTCCACCATGCCCAAGCACCAGACGCAAGTAGAGGGCCGCAATGGTATAGGTCTTGCCCGTTCCGGCACTGGCCTCGATGAGCCGGGAGCCGTGGAGGGGAAAGGTTAGGGAATCTAATGTTTTTGCCATGGTTACGCCTCCTCTCTCAGAGCTTTTACCAGGGGTCCATATAATGTTTCACAAAGGGTAGGAAAACGGTTATCCATGGCCTGCCACAGGGCATCAAAACTCGGGTAGGCCCGTTGCAAATAGAGACTATACCCAAGGTCTCCATGGGATCGAAAACCGTCCCCTTCATAAGACTTTAACGCTTCAAGCATAGCCTTTTCTCCATCCTTAGTTTTCAGGATATTCACATAGGTAATCCCGGTTTTTGCGGTCACGGGCAAGGGCTGATTGAGCCCCTCCCTCCATAGTGCAATGATGGTCATGAGAATCTGCCTGGCCCTTGTTTTCTCCAGGGGGGCAAGAGTTGCAACACCGTCCGGGGCCACCAGGTGACTTGCAATGTCCATCCCCTGGGCGCAGCCTGAAAGATGCCTGACCCAGAGGGGAACGAGGCTGTAGAGCCTAAATAAATTTCCCCCCTTGTCCATGATGGACTTTGGATAGAATTCCCACCGACCAAACCTGGCTGGGGCATCCGGAGCATCGGTTTCATGGAGCCGATCCAGCCAGTCGTCCAGGCGAAAAGCCGGTGACGGATCCGGGTCAAGAGCAATGGAAATTTCCATAGGGTCACACTCAAGGGGCCATTGGGAACACAGTGCGTGGTGATGGTTGACCATGGAGACAATCGGTTGTTTAAGCTCTTTTGCAGCAAGTTTGCCAAATCCAGCCATTGGCAGCGCCCCTGTGCGGGTGAGACGCTCGGCTTCATTTGCGATTGCAGTCTCCATAGCTTCAGGTTCTGCTGAAAGTCCCGCCTCCAGAAGCTGACTGCCAAGGCCGAAGGGGGCCAAAGAGTCAAGATCAAAGGGTTCCTGGTCTTGACTCACCACGGAGACCTCATCAAAACGGACAGCCAGACGCTGGTTGAAAAAGTATTGCACTGGATTTTTCATAAACCGGATTAGGGAAGTAAGCTGGAGGGCACCTTCAAACTTATACGGTTCCAGGGGCTCGTCAACCATTTCAGGCGCCTCAAATTCAAGAGAACTACGCCACTCATGGGCATAGGAGAACAGCTCCGGGCGATCCTTGAGAAAATAAGCGCTGCTAAAGGGCTGCAATGGATGAATGCAGGTGAGATTATCGAGCAGAGGATAGTTGTCGTCATCCCCCTGGCTTTCCAGTTGCCAGCCAGCGTCCAGATAGTCCCTGAGCTGCCCAACCAGCACCGACGGCATACGTTCGCTGTTGTCCCGGACATCCCTTCCCACATGGGAAATATAAAATTTTTCCCTGGCCGATAGCAGAGCTTCAAGAAAGAGGTAGCGGTCATCCTCCCGCCGGGAACGGTCCCCGGGCCGATAGAGACCTTTTCCCGCCATGAGGTCGAAATCAAGGGGAGGATGGCTTCTTGGGAAGTCTCCGTCGTTGATTCCCAGAAGGCATACCACCTTAAAAGGGATGGCACGCATGGGCATGAGGGTGCCGAAATTAACCATGCCAGCAAGAAAGCGTTGGGATATGCTCGACTCGACCATCATTCCAAGAAAAAATTCCCGCACCACGGCCAGGGTTACCTCCTCCTCAAGCTCAGCCTCTTTACAGGCTTCAAGCCAGTCGTCAAGAACTTGTTCCAAACGGTTGAGGGTTAATCGGTCCTGGTTTCCCATGGGTAAAAAACAGTCCCTTGCAAGGTTCCTGATGCGCTGGCACCATTGCCCGGGAGTACCCGGCTGACTCAACTCCTTCCAAAGGATCTCCATCTCATCGAGCACAGCTGCAAGTGGACCGACCAGGGCAGCTTCAAGCCCCCCTACCTCGTCATAGGGTTCTATGTCGTTCCACTCCTCCCCACGACCCACGGCATAGCCAAGGAGCATTCTTTTAAGACCGAAATCCCAGGTATTCTGGGCAAGACCTGGGGGCAGCCCAAAACTTGTGCGCTGGTCTTGATTAAGTCCCCAGGAGATGCCGGCACCCTCGATCCACCGGTGGAGCCTTGGCAGATCCGCCTCCCCCAAGCCGAACCGTTCTCTAAACGCCGGAACCTCCAAAAGATCCATGAGGTCGCTGACAGCCATACGGGAGTCTGGCAGGTGTAAAAGTTTCTCAAGAGCCTTGAGCATGGGCACGCTTTCTCTGTTTGGTTTGTCCGCAATGGTAAAGGGAATAAACCTTGGATCCCTGGACGACAGGTTGCCGAACACGGCTTCAATGTGGGGGGCATAGGCATCGATGTCCGGTGTCATCACGATGACATCCCTGGGATTCAGGTCTTCAATCGTTTCAAAGCTATGGAGGAGCTGGTCCTGGAGAATCTCCACCTCCCGTTGGCGGCTGTGGGCAATCTGGAAGCTGATGGATTGATCATTGCCCTCAACCCATTGCCTCTTTTCCCTGCTATTGGGAAGGGGCTCAAGATCTAGGATCGCCTGTTGAACCTGTTGGAGCAGCGTACCTTCTGTTCCAGGTGGTATAAAGTCATCAAACAAATCAATTTGGGCAAAATCCTTTTCATAGGTATCAGGCTGGTCGTATCCGTATAGCAACCCGATGTAGTCCCTTCCCTGCTTGCCCCATGCCGCAAGAAGGGGGTTAACGTGCTGGTGAAGAAGCTCGGGATCAAGGGGCGCAGGTATGGAGGCTTTGGCGTTGTGCCGGGCGTGCTCGATACGCAAAAGCTCCCGGTCTTCTATTATGTCGGACCAAAAGTGACGGCATGGATTGTGGACGAACAGCAGCACCTGGCATAGGCTGGAAACAGCCTGCAAGACCTCAAGCACCTGTTTGGGCAAGGATGAAATGCCAAACACGATTACTCTTGGTGGCAAGGCGGCGGGCCGCTCGCCCTGGAGATCTTCTGTCTTATGGAGAAAACGCTGGTGCAGATCTGCACGACCAATCTTTCGAAACTGGTCCGGGACATCAGCCCTGAGCCGTCTCCACAGTTCTGCCTGCCATTTTTGTTCCTGGAGCAGTTCAATTGGTTCCCCCCCGCCCTTGCGGAGCTGGTCCCTGCCAGCGGTCCAGTCCTCGAGCCAGTCGGCCCGGTAAACCTGGTATTGATCATATAGGTCTGCCAGGTGGCAAGAGAGCTGATGTCGTTTGCGTAGATCTTCGTCCTGTTCAAGGAACCGGTTGAGTGGTAGAAAAGCGTTATCTCCGGAAAGGGAAGGCAGGAGACGGAAAAGCCGCCACACAAGCCTCTCTTTGTCATAGGGAGAATCCAGAGGAATGGTGTCGTCCCCCAAAACGGAACGATAGGCGGTCCAGATGTAGCGACCTGGCAGTTGAACCTCGAGCCCCGCACTGATCCCGCAACCATCGTCCGCAGCCAAAGCAAGCTTAAGCCACTGGGCCATGCCATTACTCTGAACGATGAACTGCTCTGTCTCAAGCACCTTGAGTGGGTGGGCCTTTATCCAGCCCACAGCCACCTGTCTCAAGGCTTCCAGATGGTTGGAATGAATAATGGAAAGGCCGGGGGACAGCCCCTGCCCACTGTTTCTCCGTTGGGTCTCCATGGATCTCTCCTGAAATGGTTATGCCGGTTGAAAGGCTTGTCACGGTTTGGCCATAAATACCGAAAACTTGCCCCATACGAGCACTATTTATAAAGAAAACGCTGTTGTGTCAACCAATCTAATGCTCCCAGACCCATTATCTCAGGTAATAATAAAGGTCAAAGACCAGAACAGCAGCAGCATAAAGAATCTGATCTTCAGTCAGAATTTCCAGGTTCCAGTCTGATACCTGCAGCTCTTTTGACATTTTAATATCCAGGCATGTTTCAACCAAGTGACTGAGCTTATGATGTTTCCCACGGAGGGCATTACCCATGAGCATGGTACATTCAAAGTTACGGATATCAATACCGGCATGAAGAGGCGTTTGAGAACATCCTTGTTGTCAATTATTTCAGGCAGACGCATTGACTCGCGTTAAATGTAACCGTAATTTGCATCCAAGCGGCTGGCGCCATTTCTTGAAGAATTGGTTTCTTCGTTAGAGCGCCATGGGTGTCTTGAGCTTGATGATCATACGCGAACCATGTTGAATTCGATAAGCCCTGCAACAATTGATCGAATATTGAAACCATTAAGAACCAAAAATTACGGGATAAGTACAACTAAATTGGGAAAATTACTTAAACATCAGATCCCAATAAGAACTTTTGCTGATTGGGAAGAAAAAGTGCCTGGCTTTTTTGAAGCAGATTTGGTAGCCCATTGTGGGTGGAGCATGGAAGGATCATTTCTTTACACACTTGTCTTGACCGATGTTGCAACCGGCTGGGTTGAGTGCATGGCCCGATTTACCATGCTTTTGATCCTGTGCGGTTGTTAAAGGAAGATCTTGGGGTTATAAATGCTGGGATTGGAAATTTAAGAGGTAAGAGAATGGATGCAACCGGTGAAACAGAGCGCTTTGCTTAAGATTATAAAAATGACTTGATATGATAACATAGGAATTGATCAATGAAAATTTTATTTTATATAAATGGATGGTTAGAAATATAATTGAAAATTAGCAGGTTACGGTAAAATTACTGTTGGGGCAACGAGCAGATTAAGGTAAGATTTATAAATGAGGCAATACGACCGGACAAAGTAATTGATATTTGATATGGGGCAGACATAAACCGTCACCCTCTCTCAAATATAAGGCTTATTGTTAGCATGGAGATAATCACTGATATTGCAATTTTATGTCAATTTTAAAAAACTGGATCATCGAGTTATACTTTGATGTGAAAAATCAGCTACAGCTCTCAAGATCAAGCAGCCACTGTTTTCTATGGAGTCCACCACCATAACCCACAAGACTTCCATCAGATCCTATAACCCTGTGACAAGGTATAATAATTCCCACTCTGTTATGTCCATTGGCTGATGCAACAGCACGCACGGCTTTTGGATTACCAATTGCAACAGCCTGCTCTTTGTAAGATCTCACTTCACCATAGGGGATATCCTGCAGAACCTTCCATGCTTTGTTTTGAAAATCAGTACCTGGTGTATGGAGACTAACATCGAATTTTTTCCGCTCACCTCTAAAGTATTCCGCAAGTTGCATTTGAACCTGCACGAGGTATTCATTTTCCCCTGGTAAAATAACTGCATTCAATCGTTTGCAAAGATCTTTAAACTCGGTCTCAAGCATTCTTCTATCTGTGAATTCCAATAAGCAGATACCTTCGGATGTAGCACAGGAGAACATGGGTCCAATGGGCGTTGTAAAACGAACTATGTTTATAACAGTTTTCTTGCTTGCTCCGGTTGGCGAATCACCAAATATTGACTTATAGCTTTCGTTAAAACCACTTAAAGAATTATATCCACTATCAAATGCTGAATTTGTAACAGTTTCTCCATTTTCAATACTCTTGTAAGCACTGTTTATTCTAAGCATCCTCTGGTAACCATGGAAGGTCATATTATGATGTTTTTTAAACCATCTTCTTATCTTTTCAGGTTTAATTTCCCTTAGCCTAAGATCGTAATCTTTAATTTTAAGATATGGATTATCATGGAGCTCTTTTATTATGGCAGAGATGTAGGAGGGCGTTTCATCTAAATTCTCCATTGGTTTGCATATTTTGCATGGCCTGAAACCATTTTGGAGGGCTTCCTGCTCAGTATCATAAAAAATCACATTTTCAATTTTAGGCTTTCTCGCCCTACACGATGGTCTGCAGAATATGCTGGTTGTTTTCACAGCTGTTATGAAAATCCCCTCATAATCCCGACCATCTTTACCGATCACATCATATTTTTGCTGAAACGTAAGTCTTTTCATGGTAAACCCCTAAATTAAAGTCTTAATGAGGTTTACCACAGGCCTTTTTTTACAGCTACCGAAAAATTGACAACTATATTTGCGGATCGCACCCTTTTCATTTCGTGTGTGTGAAATTACTACCTTGTAGAAAAAGTTCTCTGAAAAATCCTCGCTGCCCATGCCTTCTAAACCCGATATAATACGGTAGAGCGCAGCGATTCCTTTTTACAATGTTAATACGGAGTTCAAGAAATAATAATGTTTGAGAATAATCTATTCGAAGCAGACTTCGCAATTCAGAGCCCTTGGTTTATAAAAGATGTTGAGTTTAATGTAGAAGCAAAACGTTTGGATATTTATATTGATTTCATTTATGTAAGCTATAGGCCTGCCTAATAAAAACTTTGAGTGGCAAAAAAATGGATAAAAGTATCAGTTCAGAGTGCGAAATGTTAGATAGAAGACGACTTTTGGACAACTGCTATAAAAATGGATACGCAGAGATATAAGAATTGGTATCAATTCATTCGCTTCGAACTATAAGTAATAAACATGACTTACACACACGAAATGGAAAAGAGCCATTTTTTTTAAAAACTGATCAAATCATGGGTATGGAGTATTGCCTAAAATTAAGTAAAAAATAATTGTTGATTTTTTTCTGGTGCTCTTATTTCATCCGCAGTCCTTAGATTCAAGGATAACATTGACTCGATCATTAGAGTACGCTGGATAGTGACGTAAAATAGCCTATCCCGCATATAAAAGAGGCTCTTGTCAGGACCCTTCGCACCTTCTATGACCTTGGTGTGTCCTGAAATCATACCTATTTCCGGTTCACCAGGTAAATACCTGTTCCCACCAGAACCAGGGCGCAGATTAGAAAAAAGGTTACGGGCTCTCCTAAAAGGAATGCCCCGGCCATTACCCCGAACAAGGGGGAGAGAAAGGTAAACGGTGCAATGCGGGACACCGGGTATTTCTGGATGAGCCAGAACCAGACAACATAAGTGATAAAAGCGACCCAGACGATCTGGTAGATGAGGCTGGCCGTGACCACAGGGCTCAAGTCCCGGATACCTCCTTCGCCCAGGGCCATGGAAGTCAAGAACAAAATGGGTGCCGAGACCACCAGCTGGTAAAGCAGGGTCTTGCTGGCGGAAATGTGGGTCAGGGGGCTGACTTTAATGGCCACAGTGCCCGATCCCCAGAACACCGCCGCCCCCAGGAGCATACAGTCCCCGACCAGCATTTCCCGGGTCGGCAAATTCAACGATTCATTAAAGGCCACAATGATGCCGGCAAAGGCTATGATCAGCCCCACAATTTGAACCCGGGTCAGGTTTTCCGTCTTCACAAAGAGTTGGGCTCCTATGGCCACCACAAAGGGGGAGGTGTTCAGAAAGATTCCGGATCTGGAGGCGTTAGTAAAGTCAAGCCCCCAGTAGATGAGGATAATTTCTACAGAAAACAGGATTCCGACCAGGATGCCCCACCAGAAGGTGTCATCCCTTTTCAGCACAGGCCGGCCCCGGAGCACCATCCAGATCAGCACGAGAAAGGCAGAGCCCGTGGAGCGGATTCCAGCCTGGAGCACCGGCGGCACTCCGGCGATACCCACCTTGATGGCCACCTGGTTCAACCCCCAGGAGGCGCAAAGAATTATGAGCAGGGCCACTCCCTTGAGGTCGATATGAGTGTTGTCTGGTTTCATCATATCCCCTTATAGGGTATGTGACACCAGGAATCCAGTTTAAAACAATAAATTTTTGAGCACATTGGGGTGAGGCTACGCACAATGAACGCTTTATTAGCATCCTGGGGAAGCGCTATACTTCCTGGCGTGAATCCCGGGCGGAACTCAATGAGTTGCCGCTGATAATGAGCCACAGGGAAATGTGTGAGGGATCGTTAAGGGGCATAAGGTCTCATCTCCGCTAAACCTGCTGAATCAACATGAAATCACACGCCACAAAATAGTTGCGCCCAAAAATTGCTGCTCATAAGTGTTTGGGTGTCGAAGGGCAAAAATCTGGTGAAATAGGCGCACGATCCTTAAAAAAATCCCCCCGATTTAGCTTTGGATAGGTCTATAAAAAAATAGGCGGTGGATTTGAGTTTAGATATCTCTTTACAGACATAACAAAAATTTAGTATATTGAAAATCTTCAGATTGCCAGGGATAGACTTCTTAATAGTTAAATAGAGAAAAATCCGATGTTATATTTTGATTAACCAAAATAACAAAAAGCAATAAAATTATGACGACACCCTTAATCGGAACCAGCAAATCAACAATAAAAATAAAAAAACTTATTAAGCATGTAGCCAATACAGGTTTGAATGTATTAATAACGGGCGAAACCGGTGTTGGTAAAGAGGTTGTTGCTCAAAATTTATATTCTGAATCCAACAGAGCCACAAAAAACTTTGTAAAAATCAATTGTGCTGCACTGCCTGAAACTCTTCTTGAAAGCGAACTCTTCGGCTATAAGAAAGGTGCATTCACTGATGCCAATAGAAATCGCTCTGGAAAATTTCAAATTGCGGACAAGGGGGTTCTATTCCTTGATGAAATCGGTGATATGCCAGTACCATTACAATCAAAAATGCTTCATGTTCTTCAAAGTGGTGAATTTTCCCCACTTGGATCGAATCAGGAGTTTAAATCCGATGTCTGGGTGATGGCGGCAACGAACCAAAATCTAGAAAATAAAATTACAAAAAGAACCTTTCGGGAGGATCTTTTTTATCGATTGAATATTATTAATATACCCATACCACCTCTACGGGAAAGAAAAGAAGATATTCTGCCTCTAATTGAATATTTTTACAAATCCAATAAATTAGAATATCCTCACGTCCATTGCAGTAAACCTGACTTAAAGGAACTTGCCAAGCTCTGCGATTACCCATGGCCTGGAAATGTTCGCCAGCTTCAAAATTCCATAAAGAAACAGATGGTTTTCAAATCATGGGAAAAAATCATTGAAGAATTGCCGGGGGAGTATCCGGAAATAAACCTTGATAACCAAGAAGACGGGCAATCAAACGTCGCAAAACCGGTTGAAAATTTTTCCAGAAAAATCATATCTCATTTTATCGGTATATCTACAAGTTCTGACAAATTGTTTGAAGATATATCATTAAA
This sequence comes from Desulfobacteraceae bacterium, assembly GCA_003353855.1. GTDB lineage: Bacteria > Desulfobacterota > Desulfobacteria > Desulfobacterales > Desulfobacteraceae > NBML01. The sequence goes on along the minus strand of PIVS01000059.1, from coordinate 835 downwards.
AAAAATTAAAAAACTTGCTTCTGCCAGAGTGGAAAAAGAAGTTATTGCTTTTGTTCTGGAGAAAGTTGGTTGGAACAGATCCCGTGCTGCAAGAATTCTGAAAATTAGTTATAAGACCCTGCTATACAAAATGAAAGAATTTGAAGTTCACCCTCCTATCAAATAGTAACTTATTTTTTCGTTATTTTCCCAGTAATTCGTGGCGATTTTTTCAGAGAAAATTATCTACTTTAACTATCCGTTAATACAATCAAGTAAGATCCTTGGAGCACCGTAATACAGGCGTGTTCCTTGCGTATGCTCTTGCAGTAGAATTGAACAGCTAAATCATGCGTGATGAAGGGATTTAAAGAAAATGGACTATAAACCTCCCTTGATTTTGTCTTGGAGATCTATACAATTTAATCTGAAAGAATGATTAAGGATGAAAAATCTTATTTAGATTGGATTGTCTGGAATTATGGAGACCGGTTTTTTCGCGTTGTGTGGAACATGTATGGGAAAACAGGTTTCGTAAAAACAAAAAGACCCCGAACGATATCCTGTCCAGGGTCTTTTATTTTTCAAGTCATTAAGATGACATTATTTTAAAGCAAATAAAACGGTTTACTAAACCACGGTTACATTTGCTGCAGCAGGGCCTTTCTGGCCTTCTTCAATGTCGAATGTAACACTGTCCCCCTCATTGAGGGATTTGAAACCGGCTGAATTGATGCCTGAATGATGTACAAACACATCTTTTCCACCGTCTTGTTGTTCAATAAATCCAAAACCTTTTGAGTCGTTAAACCATTTTACGATACCGTTCGCCATGTTGGCAATCTCCTAAAAAAAA
>PIVS01001033.1 GCA_003353855.1 Desulfobacteraceae bacterium | reverse complement strand
GGCAGCAACGTAATGAAAATGGCTGCGGAAACCATCAAAAAAGTCACCCTTGAACTGGGGGGCAAATCAGCCAATATTATCCTGGATGACGCAGATATGGATGTTGCGGTAAATGGTGCTGTGTTCGGTACCTTTTTTCACCAGGGCCAGGTCTGTGAGTCCGGAACACGTGTATTGGTTCCCGACGCCATCTATGACGAATTTATCGATAAAATGAAAAAACGGACCCGGGCCATCCGTGTAGGATATCAGCTGATGCCCCAAAGTCATATGGGTCCCCTGGTCAGTGCCCAGCAACTGGCCACGGTTGAAGAGTATGTAAAAATCGGCAAGGAAGAAGGCGCCGAACTGATCACCGGAGGCTGCAGGGCCGAGATAGAGAACTTTGACAAAGGCTACTATTATCAGCCCACCATTTTTGCCAATGTCAGCAATAAAATGCGCATAGCTCAAGAAGAGATATTCGGTCCTGTTGTATCGGTGATCCGTTACAGGGATGAAGAAGAAGCCGTGGCCATTGCAAACGATTCAAAATATGGTCTGGCAGGGGGAATATTTTCCGGGAACAACAAGCGGGCAGAGAAAATTGCCAGACAAATCCGCACCGGTACCATGTGGGTCAACAACTATCATGCCTTTGGCGATTTCTGCCCCTTTGGCGGTTATAAGCAATCGGGTTTTGGACGGGAAATGGGGCAATCCGGCCTGTCTGAGTTTGTCCAGGTCAAAAGACTTCATTTCAGCAACTACGAAGCCCTTGGCAGCAGTAATGCCATGGGTATCATCACCGATGAAAGAAAAAATCCCTTTGTCCAGTACAATTGTCCCACCAATATCATTTTCGGCCACGGATGTCTGCCGGCCATTTATAAGGAAATCGACAAGCTTGGCGCCTCAAGGGCCCTTATAAT
>PIVS01000499.1 GCA_003353855.1 Desulfobacteraceae bacterium | reverse complement strand
CAGCCTTTGACTATTGGAGTTGAGGACTTACCTCCAGAATATATTTTAAAAATTGATTTGTGGAATTACCGTTGAACTATGCTCAAAATCAGCAAGAATTTGATAATTTTCGATCTTTTTAAACAAAATTAAGATCATTTCCATCACCTCATTTTAATACCATATTTTATTTCAAGAATATTCCGATCCAGATAGGGTACATATTTCAGCTTTTGGAATCTATTTCATACTTGAATTCCATGGCGCCCACCGAGTCGATCCCGTAAGAGGCTATCGGCAGTTGGGACTTACGGCCCGATAGAGGGAAGTTTACAAGAAATGTCAGCTTTTCCAGGAGATAATCGAGCAGATATTGCTTTCGATCCTCCCGGCTGGTTTGCTTCAACAAACGATCAAGTACCTTTTCCGCCTCGGAGCGACTGCTATCGCTGGAATGTGAAGATTCATCCCCCTTTAGGGGCTAGTAAAAAGCGACAACCTAACATACCCCATAAGGTAGGTTTTTACCAGGTATATTCGATTTTTTTACCGTCAACCGTGACCAGCACGTAATACACGCTTCTCAACTTTGACCATTTCCAAGTGTAAGATTCCCTGGTTCTGGACTGCTCCACCATATGGACAAAATCCTTAAATTTTCCATGGGTTGTGGAATTTCCCACGACAACCGCCCAGTATTGACGACCGTTGTTGGCTTGGGAATAGGGCCAATCGTTTTTGATGCCGGTTCGGTAGCGATACACAGCGATGTAGCTGTTGCCTTTTCGACCGATTATCCATCTGTCATAGGAGTCCACCTCATCGAAATCACTGTCTTTCCAGTGAAGCGCCACGTCCGTGTCAACATCGGAAAACGGTGACGCCATAGCGATCTCCGTATTGGGCCAATACATAATCAATGCGACGTTCCCATCCTGCATCACCCTCGGCAAATGGGTATTGATATTAAGATCGCTCCGTTCGCCCCAGTCTGAATAAACCGGTCCTGATTGTGTCCAGACGGCAATATCATCCACAGCCGCAACCCATGGCCATTGTTGCCATCCAAAATATCCGGGGTAGTAAGCATCAACCGACGATAGGGTCACCCCTTCATTCTTATAGATATCAAATTTAGCTTGGGATAAAACGGAACTACGGCTAAAGGTAGCCCCAACGCTGCTTGATAGGTTAGCCAACCAAATGGGAATTCCCTGCACGCCATACATATCATAGTAGTTAATTGTGTAGGCTGTATCCGCGGCAACATCGGGATGATAATAACCGCCGGCGCTCCATTGGAAAAATGTTCGATCCTGGCGCGGGAATCCGGAATGAACCGAATCATTGATGGGATGCCCGAAATTGTAGGAAATATTCACGGTGGGCGTCCAACTATCGGCAACATCGTCAAAATTGATTTCGGAAGTGGACAAGAACCCACTGGCAGCGGTGGCTCCTGTTGGAGCTTGTCCCATCTGGGTCAGGATGTATATTAATGCGCTATGATTATGAGTGTATGCATTCTCATATTTACTCAATTTCCCTCGACCGGAAACCGGAAAAAAGGCTCCGACATCATTTGTCAGTCGAAGCATTTCCGTCAAAAGTCTTTTAGCGGCGGATTCCGCGTCAGCGCGGATATCGCTGTCCCCTGCGAAATCGGCTAAATTCAACAGGGCGGACAGCGTATAGGGTAAATAAACCGCTGAATTCCACTCATAAAACCCATAAGTGAGTTTAAGATCAAGGAAATGCCTGAGGCGATCTTCCAGCAAGCTGTCCATCTCCCAACCTTCACGTTGCTTAAGCAAATATGCCGAAGATAACCACATGATCATGTGGTTTTCAGAGGAATAATTCTGTATAACCTCTTCACCCTGTTTGGGCCAGTAAAGCACCGGCTCGAGAACAGGCAGTATCATGTCATCGTAGGCTGAAGTGAAATAAAGAATTCGAACCAATGAAATGATTGTAAAATCTGCCTTAGCGCCACTCACTGAACCCAGCTTACTTTCCAGGTATCCTCCGGGACTATCGTCCAAAGGACGACCTTCATAGGCAAGAATAACTTGTTCATGCGATTTCGCTATCTTCACCGCCATCGCGCGGTGAGCCGCTTTGTTCTCTTCGGTGCCTGCGTATACACTAATAAAACCGGTCGCAACAAAACAAAACAGACAAAAAAGTGTCATCATCACCTTTCTGAAAAAAATATCTCCTTTTCTCATCATCTTCCACCTCCTACTCATTAATCAGTTAAACTGAATCGCCATCAATTAAGACTCAATAATCTACTACACCTTTTTTCCCTACAATCACTCAAACATCAATGAGAGTTCAGTTATAAAATGCTTCGTTTAAAAAAATCCCAAACAACCATTGCAATTCACTACTTGATGAGTTCTCCGCTCATTCCAAACAGAATCATAGCGCCACTTAAGATCAAATAGACGGAACCAAAAAATCTGCTCCCACCGAAAACTTTTAATAAAACACTTTTCGGTAATTTACCATATTATTGCGCAAAACAGAAGCAATATCGACTGGTCCTATATTCTTTCTACTCCATCCTGAAGCGGCTGATAAGATTCAAATACTGTAACAGTAATTAGAGATCTGGAAAAATACAACCTTCATTATATTCTGGGTATCAAACCCGGTAACCATACTTTCCTATTTAAGACTGTAGAAACCGCATTACAGGAAAACCGTGCTCTCAAATATTCATATGATGATAAGAACAATTCTGATTTGACTCACACATTTAAAATAGTAAATAATGTTCCACTTAATAAATCCAATCAAGATGTAAGAGTCAACTTCATCGAATATTGGGAATATTCAAAAAAGAAGGATAAAGTGACTTATCATAATAGTTGGGTGACAGATTTTACTCTTACTAAAAACAATGCCTATACGATTATGCGCGGTGGTCGTGCCCGGTGGAAAATAGAGAATGAAACATTCAACACGCTTAAAAATCAAGGGTATCATTTTGAGCATAATTTTGGACTTGGGAAAGAATATTTAGCCGAAGTTTTTACAATGCTCATGATGTTAGCCTTTCTTGTAGATCAAACTCAACAACTTTGCTGTCCTTTATTTCAACCCGCATTGGCAAAGTTGAAATATAAAAAAACATTTTGGCATAGAATTAGATCTTTTTTTGATATTTGTGATTGTGAATCTATGGAAATAATTTACAAAGCATTGCTTTTTGGATTTAAGGGCCCCAAACCGATCATCCTTTATGATTCTGCATAAAACCGAATAGTTTTTTAAATTATTGTAAAAAATCTATAATGACAAAGGGGATCTACAAATAAAGATGTATTTAGCCTTAAGGGATAAGTTTATGCTTTCTTCTGGAATAGAGGTTTTACAACACGATAGTACATAGAGTCTCTCTTAAGTTTCATAAATAAAAAAGTCATAATTGAGCAAAATCGTTCGAAGGATGAGTAAATGCTTTTTTGCCTTTTGTCAAGAAACAACTGAATTTTTTTTATAACCCTGAAAAATATACCCCGGCACCCGAAGGCACACAACATTGTGTGCCTTCGGGTGCCGGGTAAGGTGCTATCTCTGGAAAGAAAAATAGATGTTGGTTGAGAAGCATAATTATTGTTAAAACAGACTGGAAAAATAAAAATATGGCTGAATTTGAGTATAGAACACCTGTAATCCCTCAGCTCAATTTCAAAAATATCAGCTCCAAAAGGTGTCAAATACTGGAATTTGAGATCCTGAATTATCATAATCTGAATCTT
>PIVS01001032.1 GCA_003353855.1 Desulfobacteraceae bacterium | reverse complement strand
ACTGTCTTCCGAAGCACCGTCACCGGGGCCCCGTTGTGATAACACTATGCCCTTCGCCTCCATCTGGCTGGGCTTGGGACTTTCACCCATAAGAACGTGTGCCGTACCCGGCACACAACCCAGCGCTGGAGTCGACCGGGATATACTGATCCGGTTTGAAAAATATGGATTTAATAAAATTTTTATCATGCTGGACGTGTTGTTTATAGCTCCCGGCAACTAAGCTTAAACTTTCTACGCTAATAAAAAAATAGGAATTTCATTTGGAACAATTACAAAGTAAAAGGCTTAATTTAAAACCAATTGTAGAGAGTGATTATAATTTTGTCAGGTTTTATTTATCAGACCCTGAAAGAACAAGATTCCTTCCTTTAGAAAAACCTTACCCTGAAAAAGAAGCCAAGGAGTGGTTCATAAATAGAATTTCACATTGGGAAAAGAATGATTTCGGTAATTTTATACTACAAGAAAAAGAATCAAAGGAAATTATTGGTTTTTGCGGTTTAGAGTATGCAAGAGAGACTGACTTTATTGATATTCGATATGGTCTTATTCAAGATACGTGGGGTAAAGGTTATGCATTTGAAGCTGCGTCTTGTTGTATCAAATATGGATTTGAGATTTTGGGATTAGAAATTATCTATGGCGCAGCAGTTCCTGAAAATTATTCATCTATCCATATCCTTAAAAAAATTGGTATGAAGCCAGATAGTAAATTTAATTGTTACGGAAATGTTGTTGACCCATATTCAATTCATAAGAACGAATTCAAACGGTAAAGCCAGCCGTGCAGAACAAGTCGCCGGAGTGGATCGGGGTTACTGAGCGGCTCTTAAAAGTTTCGGCTTTAACATGATTTTAACTATGCAAAGGTTATCGCTATAAAGCCCCCGACCACTAAGCTTTGCGTTATT
>PIVS01000498.1 GCA_003353855.1 Desulfobacteraceae bacterium | reverse complement strand
TAATCCCAGTTGCTTCCGAGGCGGATCATTCCCAAGACGAGTATTCTCCACAGATGCATCCCTTCTCGACCATTTTTAGGGTTAATATTTGGTGGAATTAATTTTTCAAGAAGGTCGAAGATTTTTGCTTCGCCTATCCTTTGCGTGACCTAGTAAAATTTATAAGTTGAAAGTCGTAATGCCTATCAATAAAGGCTTTCAGCATAGACATGCTATCATTTCTACTCATCAAATGGAAACAAAAAACTAAAAAAATTAGTAAAAACTCCATTTTCTTTAACATCTAAAAAACATGTCAACCCCCTGTCAATACAGAAGGTCAACGCCTTCGGTCAGGCACTAAATAGTCACAGTTGAGCGGGAAATCTTTTTCTGTGAGTTGTGTGTCCAACCCTATACGCAGTGATGTTGAATTGGCAATCTTGGTCAGGATTGGCGGAAAAGGCTCGTCACCGGTTTTTGTTTGATCAATACTCATGCCGAGAATCTGGCCCTTAAAGCCTGTGATTTTGGCTCCAAGGGTGAGGCCAGCCTGGGTGCCGCCGGAACTTGTGGCAAATATAATGGCGTCCGGTTGAAGCTTCATTTCTTTAAGCTGAGTATCAAGTTCCAGCATGGCGTTTACATAGCCCACAGATCCTACGCTGTTAGATCCGCCTACAGGAATGACATAGGGCTGTTTTCCATTGCTTTCAAGCTCATCTGCGACTTGGTACAGCCTTTTATCTCTGTCTTTTCTGTCACAATAATGAATCTTAGCTCCGAATATTTTGTCGAGCAGAAGGTTGCCGTTGACAATATCAGGACAGGTGCCATTAAGGACCAGATGGCAGTCAATTTAATGGGTCAGTATCATGCTGATAAAGCTTTTAGCCCGCTCTGTTTGAGGGTTCTCAAAAAAGTCTTGCGGCTTGCCGGTCTCGACAATTTGACCTTCGTCCATGAATAAAACCCGGTCTGCTACTTTTTTTGCAAATCCCATTTCGTGGGTGACCACGCACATGGTCATGCCTTCGGATACCAGGTTGACCATTACATCCAGAACCTCGCCGATCATTTCCGGATCCAGAGCAGAGGTGGGTTCGTCAAACAGCATGATCTCAGGGGACATGGCAAGGCCCCTGGCAATGGCAACTCGCTGCTGCTGGCCACCGGAAAGCTGGGTCGGATACGCACCGTATTTATCATTCAGCCCGACCTGGTCCAGTTTTTCCATGGCAATTTTTTCAGCTTTGGCTTTGTTTATTTTTTTTACATGCATGGGAGCCAGGACTATATTCTGTAATACCGTCATATGCGGGTAGAGGTGGAATTGTTGGAACACAAATCCGATGTCTTCTCTCAATTTTGTCAGGTTTGCCGATCTGTCATGCACAGGGGTGTTGTTGACAATTATTTTACCTTCCTGAATCCCTTCAAGTCGGTTGATGCAACGGATCAAGGTTGATTTGCCGGATCCGCTGGGGCCGCAGATAACAAGAACTTCACCTTTTGGGATTTGAAGATTGATGTCATTCAACACATGGAGTTTGCCAAACCATTTGTTCACATTTTTAAATTTTATCATATTTTCCATGGATTCGTCCTTTAGTTAAACTGCCATTCTCCGTTCCAGATAATTTGAAAGCAGGATCAGGGGATATGAAATTGAAAAGTAGAGGACTCCGACAAGTGAGAAAACCATGAGCCCTTCGGGTATCCGGACTACGGTTACCCATCCCACCCGGGTCAGCTCCATTACGCCGATGACCGATACCACTGAGGTGTCTTTTATCAGCAGAACATACTGCCCTACCAAAGGCGGCAGGATCACCTTCATGGCCTGGGGGAGAATTACCAGCCGTAACTGCTGGGTCATGGTGAGGCCGGAGGAAGATGCCGCTTCCCACTGGCCTTTAGGTATGGATGAAATTCCTCCGGCAACAATTTCACAGATAAACGCCGAGCCCATGATCGCCATGGCAAGAAGAGCTGCCGGAAAGGCTTCCAATTGTATCCCCCATTCCGGCAGGATGAAGAAAATAATAAAGATCTGGACTACAAAGGGAGTTCCCCTGACAAAGGCGACATAGACCCCGATTGTCCGTTTAACGATCACATTGCGGCCTGACCTGAAAATGCCCAGGAAAAATCCAAGCAGGGTACATGTCACAAGACTGATAAAGGCTATCTGGGTCGTCATCCACAGTCCCTTAAGAAAAAAAGGAAAGATTTCCACAAGCCGGCCAAAATAAAATGCCATCATATTAATATGCCTCCCGGAAAATCAGTTCCTTTTGAGACCAGTCTGCCAATGCCTTGAGAACAAAGTAGATGACCATATAAAAGAAGGCCACCGTAAAGAAAGCCTCTGCAGGCATGAATCGTTCAGATGTCATGAGCTGTCCTGAACGGGTCAGTTCGGCCACTGAAATCAGAGAGAGCAGGGCTGAATCCTTTACCAGGACAATGGCCTGCCCGAGCAGCGGCGGGATGGTTACCCCAAGGGCCTGGGGCAGAATAATAAAGCGCATCCTCTGGACGTAATTCAGGCCCGAGGATATTCCGGCCTCGATCTGGCCCTCATCCACAGAGCTGATTCCGGCCCTGATAATTTCGGCTATATAGGCCCCCGAATTGAGCATCAAGGCTAAAATTCCGGTCTGGATTTCCGGGATCCGCAGCCCTAAGGTGGGCAGCCCGAAATATAGAAAATAGATCTGAACCAGAAGGGGAGTGGACCTGATGATTTCAATATAGGCAATGGCCGGGTATTTTATGACTTTAATGGGGGAAATGCGGCAGCCACAGGCAAGTATTCCGGTGGCCAGGGCCAGGGCAATAGACACAATGGAAATTAAAAAAGTGGATCTCAGGCCGCTTAGAAAAAGAGGCAGATACTCGAGTATGATTCTAAAATTAAAATCAGCCAGCATGGTACCATCCGTTTTTTTGATCAGGAGCCCTCCGGATAAGGAAGGACTCCTGATGGGTTAAAAGTTACTGACTTATATCAGGTGATCAATGGTCTTTTTTCCATTCAGTCCCTTCAAGCCAATAGGAAATATTTTTATCATAATCTCCATTGCCCCGGATGGTGGAAAAGTAGAGATTGATCCACTGCCACAGATTTACAGACTCATGGCGGACGGCAAATGAAAGGGGATCTTTACCAAGACCAAGGCGTTTGTCCAGAAGGCGGATAGAGTTGGGCGGGAAATCCGGAAGAACCGTGAGAACTGCAAGGTCGTCATTGACACCGGCATCCACGTGACCGGCGATCAGGGCCTGAACGATCATCCTTCCGCCGCCTTTGTAGGATTTGATCTTTGCCTTGGGCAGGTATTTTTTTGCAATGGTTTCACCGGTGGAGCCCAGAAGAACACCTATGGTCACATCCGGGTTGTTGACATCTTCAATGGTCTTGTAGGCTTTTTTAGTGCTTGTGAAAACACAGGGCTGAACTTCAATCCAGGGGTCAGTAAAGGAGATTTTTAACGCCCGTTTCGGGGTGGGGGTCATGTCGGCTGCCAGGATATCTGCCTTGCCGGATAAAAGCGCAGGAATCAGGCCGTCCCAGTCAAAATCCAGAACTTTGAGTTTTACACCCATGGCATCTGCCATTCCCTTTGTGAAGTCGATCATAGAACCGGCATGTTCACCGTTTTTGTCAAAAAAAGCATAGGGTGCGGCACCGGACTGAACTGCAACGCGAAGTTCTCCGCGTTTTACAATCTCAGCTATCGTCCCTGCAAAGCTGACACCTGAAAAGAATACAGT
>PIVS01001031.1 GCA_003353855.1 Desulfobacteraceae bacterium | reverse complement strand
CTTTTTTTCGCATATTTAACTGCTGCATCAAAGGCAGCCTGGGCCACGCCCAATGACTGGGCGGCAATACCTATTCTGCCGCTGTCAAGACCGGACATGGCAATCTTAAACCCATCCCCTTCCCTGCCCAGAATATTGGCTCTAGGCACCCGGCAGTTTTCAAATATCAGGTCTGTGGTATCAGAGGCCCGCAGCCCCATTTTATCTTCCATGTGACCCACCATAAGGCCCGGTGTCCCCTTGGGAACGATGAAACAGGAGATGCCTTTATGGCCGGCGCTCTCATCTGTTTTGGCCGTTACCAGAACCACACTCCCGTTTTCCCCGGAGGTGATAAACCGCTTGGTACCGTTGATCACATAGGAATCTCCATCTTTTACAGCCGTTGTGGTCTGGCTGACCGGATCAGAACCGGCATCGGGTTCGGTGAGGGCAAAGGCACCGAGGATCTCCCCGGAAGCCAGGGGAACCAGGAACTTTTGTTTTTGCTCTTCGGTTCCAAACTTTAAGAAACTTTCACAGACAATGGAATTTTGGACGGACATGACAACAGAGGTCGAGGCACAGGAATAGGCAATTTCTGACAGGGCCAGGACGTAGGAGATGGCATCGGCCTCTTCTCCGCCATAGTTTTCGGGAATCATCATTCCCATCAGCCCCAGTTCCCCCATCTGACGGAAATTTTCCGCGGGGAACTCCTTTGTTTTATCCCGCTCGGAAGCGGTGGCGGCAATAACCTTCCTGGAAAATTCCCTAACCATATTTTGAATCATTAATTGTTCATCGGTAAGCTTGAATAACATGGGTAACTCCTTTCTTAATTAGGGGGCATAAACGACCACAATCAATTCCGCATCTTTATCTCCGGTATTGCGCAGGTCATGTTTAATCCCTGAATTAAAATGGAGAGAATCCCC
>PIVS01000058.1 GCA_003353855.1 Desulfobacteraceae bacterium | reverse complement strand
TCCAATAGGAGAACAGACACAAACGGATCAACCACCTATGATTTTATATACCAGGATATCGGTGTAAAGCTTACCGTGGAACCTGTCATAAACATGTATGAACAAATAACCCTTAAAATGTATATTGAAATATCTGCCCTGGGCAGCAATGTGGGGACAGTGACAGATCCCCAATATTCCATCACCACCCGGACAACCGAAACAGTCTTAACCATAAATGATGGGGATTCTGTGATTATCGGCGGATTGATATCCGATAACGAAAGGGAAACCATCACAAAGATACCCTTTCTCGGGGATATACCAAAACTGGGAAGACTTTTCTCGTCCACGGCCAGTAACATCGAAAAGACCGATGTCCTCATGTCCATCACACCCTTTGTTATCCGAAACCAGGATATCCCGGATTCAAACATCAGCGAATTCTGGTCAGGAAATGAAAAGGAGGCGGCTCTTGGGGAACCGGTTGAGCAAATAATTGAAAAAGCAACCAGCTTAAAAGAGGTTCCGGATGAAGATTATATCCTGGTGGTGGCGGATCAGTTTCTTCCCAGCGACACCTATTTCAGCATCCAGGTATATTCAAGCCGGGATCAGGCAAAATCGGAGAAAAGATCCAAAGAACTTGAGATTATGGGATATAAAACCTGGGTCAGACCGGCCGAAATTAAAGGTAAAGAGACTTACTTCAGAGTTTTTGTTGACCAATTTTCCTCTTACCAAGCTGCTGAAACCGCACGAAATGAGATGTTAAACCAAGAAAGTTTCCCCAACGATATCCATATTGTGGACAGGGCATATGTATATGGCGAATAATCAAGGTGTGACATTAATTGAGATGGTGGCAACTCTTGCCATTATTTCCATTCTTGCCTCGGGCATTTTGCCCCTTTCACAGGTTGTCTACAAAAGAACAAAAGAAATGGAATTGAAAAATAATCTCAGAATTATTCGGAAAGCCCTGGATGCCCATAAAACCCTTGTGGATGAAAAGGTTATTCCTGTGGTCCCAGGGAATTCAGGGTTTCCGGAAAGTCTTGAAATTCTGGTGGAAGGTGTCGATTTAAAAACAGCAACCTCGGAAAAACGCAAATTTTTGAGAAGAATTCCAAAGGATCCCATGGTGGAAAATGGAGAATGGGGCTTAAGATCCTATGCCGATGATTCTCAAAGCAAAATCTGGGGCGGGCAGGATGTGTATGATGTTTACTCTCTAAGTGACAAACAGGCCATAGATGGTTCCTATTACAAGGATTGGTAGCCATGAACAATAACAAAGGGTATACCCTCATTGAATTGCTCACTGTCATTGCCATCATGGGAATTTTAGCCTCAATAGCCGTTCCCAGTTTCCAAAGATCCATTATCCGGTCCAGGGAAGCCTCCCTGCGAAACTCCTTGTTTGTTTTAAGGGATGTGATTGATCAATACTATGGGGATTTTGGTGAATACCCGGAATCTCTGGAAATCCTGGTTGAAAAAAGATATATCAGAGAAGTTCCAATGGACCCCATTACAGGGTCGGTTGATACCTGGATACTCATTGCCCCGGAAGGGGATGAGGTATCCGGCATTTACGATGTTCACAGCGGCAGTGATAAAATCAGTTTATATAGCGGTCCGTACAATGAATGGTGAAAAAGGGAATGGTGAAAAAGGATTTACCTATATTTTTGCCCTCGTGCTTATTTTTGTCACATCTGCATCCATGATGTCCGTCCATAAGCAGTGGAGCACCATAATGAAAAGGGAGCATGAGATTGAACTTCTTTACCGGGGAAATCAAATTTTAACCGCCATTGAATCTTTTTACAATAATTCTCCGGGCGGATCTAAAAGTTATCCCCAAAACTTTAAGGTCTTGTTAAAAGATAATCGGTTTCCCAATTTAAAGCGTCATTTAAGAAAACATTATAAAGATCCCATGACCCGTGATGGCAACTGGGGAGTCATCTATGACGGCAAGGGCAGAATAAAAGGGGTTTTCAGCAAAAGCTTTGCCCCTCCTTTAAAACAAGGCGGGTTCCCGGAAAAATTTGAATCATTTGAAAAGAAAAAAAAATATAATCAATGGAAATTTGTTCATGACCCGGTAAAGGAGACGTAATCATGAAAAAGATATTAATTCTGATGGTAATCATCTTTTGTTCTTTTGTTGGTTTTGCATCTATTGCCTATACATCTGATATTACAGATACCTTTTCAGAAAAGTATAGTTCTTTATTGCCAAGTAAAAACAGTTCTGTTCAGTCCGACTATCTTTTTGAACAGATTGCCCTTGGCGGCGAATATACTGTGCGTTTGCTGGATCAGATAAACGAACAAAATTCTTCATTGGACAATAAGGCCGATACAATTATTGAAAAATTTGATGTTCTTATCAACCAGAATCAAAAAATAATTGATTTGCTGGAAAAACTAATTAAACAGGAGGATTAACCCCAACTTAAGTTTTCTTTCCATTGATTTTAGGTGGGTTTTTGCGGTAAGATAGCTCTATGCTTTCCAATTCAAGGGCGCCATTACAATATTTAAATGATATTTCTGCATGGGTATCCTGTGTTCAGGAACAGGAACTGCTGCCTAAGCTGATAGTGAATACGGCTACCAGAATGATGCAGGCAAAGGCAAGCTCGCTTTTGCTTCTCGATGAAGATGGAAAAACGCTTCGGTTTGAAATCACAACAGGCTCCAAAAAAAAAGAACTTAAAAATTATCAAGTCAAACTGGGCCAGGGAATTGCAGGTTATGTCGCCGAGACCGGCACCCCTTTGCTTGTGGAGGATGTACACAAAGATCCTCGGTGGCACTCCGTTATCAGTCAAAATATTAATTTTAAAACAACCTCCATTGCCTGCTCCCCTTTGAAAATTAAATCAGAGATCATTGGTGTGCTTCAGATTGTGGATCGAATAGATGGCAGTTTTTTTGGTAAGGATGATCTTAATACCCTGAATGTGTTTGCCAATGTCTGTGCCAAAGCCATCCACAATTCCCGGCAGGTGGAAAGTGTAAATCGTAAAAATATTGAATTGACAGAACAGGTAGCAGAGAAAAGTCAAATTGTGGGGAAAAGCCGGGAAGTGAAAAGGGCTGTTTCCGACGCTCTTAAAGTTGCCGCTACAAAAGCCAGCGTGATGGTATTGGGGGAAAGCGGTACAGGCAAAGAGCTGATGGCCCGGCTGATTCATTTTCAGAGCTCAAGAAAGGATTTTCCCCTTGTGATTTTAAACTGCGGCGCTTTAACCGAATCCCTGCTGGAAGATGAATTGTTCGGTCATGAAAAAGGCGCTTTTACCGGCGCTGTTGCCTTAAAAAAGGGAAAGTTTGAACTGGCGGACAAGGGGACTATTTTTCTGGATGAAATAGGGGAGATGAGTCTGAATATGCAGACCCGGCTTTTGAGAGTACTCCAGGAGGGCAGTTATTATCGAGTGGGAGGCAGTCAAAAGATTTCCGTGGATGTCAGGGTGATTTCTGCAACAAACAGGGATATTGAAAAAGAAGTTCAGAACAAAATGTTCAGGGAAGATCTTTATTATCGATTGAATGTGGTCCAGATAAAAAATCCGCCCCTGAGGGATCGCAAAGCAGATATTTTATTACTGACCCATCATTTTCTGGAATACTTTAGAAAGCAACAGGCAAGACCTGATCTTGAATTTTCTGCCCAAACCCTCCAGATCATAAAAACACACTCCTGGCCTGGAAACATACGAGAGCTTAAAAATGCGGTTGAGCGAGCGGTGATAATGTGTGAAGGGCCCATGATATCTGCCGAAGACCTGCCGTTTTTTGTTGCAGAAAAAGATCCGGTCTCTTTTGATAAATTAAATTTAAAACAGGCAGTACATAGTTTCAAGAAAAAACATTTAATCCATATACTTCAATCGGTTCAAGGAAACAGGACTAAGGCAGCAAAAATTCTTGATATCCAAAGGACCTATCTTTCCCGGCTCATTTCCGAATTTGACATCAAAGGTATATAGGGCATCATCCCTTCTTTAATTCTGTAAGAAGGGTCTCCGCTTTTTTTGCACCGGGAAATTTTTTATTGAGCTCCAGGGCTCTTGAAAGCTCCTTTTGGGCGAGTTCGACATTTCCTTTTTTGTTGTAGGCAAGTCCCAGATGGTAATGAACGATTGGATTGTCGGGAATACTTTTCAGGCTATCGTTAAATTCATCCACTGCATTGCCGTAAAGCCCTTTTTTATAGTAAGCCCACCCAATGGTATCCATTACGCTGGGATCATCGGGAAGTTGTTCCTTTGCTATCTTTGCGTACTTCAGGGCATCATCGAATTTATCTGTTCGTTCTGCAAGGTGATAGGCAAGGTTGTTTGCTGCAGGAGCAAAATTTGGATTGATCTCAAGGGCTTTTCTATAATGTTTTTCTGCATTGCCAAAGTTTTCCTCCATTTCTGCTAGGGTTCCCAGCATCATGTGGGGAGAGGCAATGTCTGGATTTTTCTCAAGGATTGTTTCATATAGAGATATTGCACTCTTTAAATTTTTCTGAGCAATAAAAATTTGAGCAAGGGAACCATAGGAATTTAAGTAGTCCGGATCGGTTTCAATGGCGTTTTGAAAGGCTACTGCGGCATTATCAGGATCCTTTTCAAGGAGATACACCGAGCCCTGAACATTGTACACAATTGCTAAATTTCTTTTTTTGTCCTTTGCGATTTTTAGTTGCTCTCGACACAGATTGTGGGCCTGTTCAAAGTTTTTCAGGAGTGTGCTGTTTCTTACCCTGAGACTGAAGACATCGATCAGTTCTTTGTTAAGGGAATGGGCTTTTCCAAGCAGCTCTTCTGCTTTGTCATATTGTTTTTGGGTGGTGAGAAAATAGGCCAGTCGATAATATCCTGCAGGGTTATTCGGCTCTTTTTCAATCAGTTTTTTATAGTCTTCTTCAGCCTCTTTAAATTTCCCCAGGCCCAGTTGGGAATTGGCCCGTATCATCAGAGCCGGGTATATAGATTCATTTATTTTTAAAATTTGGGAGCTCATTTCCACGGCAAGGCCAAAGGAACGCTGACGAAGATAAATCTCGGCAAGAAGAAGACGTGGTTTGATCGAATCAGATTTCAGTTCAACCGCTTTTGACACAGACCCGATTGCCTGGTTTGTGTTGCCAAGCCCTAAGTGACACAGTCCTATGAAATAATGAACCATGGGAGCATTGGGCTCTTCTTTTTCAAGGTCGTTTAATATGGCAAGCGCTTTTTTAAATTCTTTTTTAAAAATAAAAATTTCACTTTGAAGCATTCTTGCCGGAGGGAAATTTGGTCTTAGTTCAAGGATATCAGACACAAGTTTTTCAGCTGAATCCACATTTTTTGATTTATACTGGAATCGTGCCAAGGTTTGCCTGGCAGAGATATTTTCAGGATCAATTGTGACGGCTTTTTCTAACGCCGCCAGGGATTTTTCTCCCTGGCCAACCCTATCGTAAAATCTTGCAAGGGTTAGATAGGGTTTCACCGTATCCGGCGCTATTTCTATTGCTTTTTTATACGCCACCTCTGCCTGGTTTTGGTTCTGGATTCTTAAATAAAAATTTCCGAGAACTATCTGGTGGTCGGCATTCTCGGGATTGTTCTCGGCAATCAGCTTAAGCTGTGCCTCGGCTTTTGGAAAATCTTTCCGGCTTATGTAAAAACTGACAAGAGCCAGCCTTGGCTGATAGGTATCGGGAACTGCATCAATTGCTTTGAGCAAAAGAGTCTCTGCCTGGTCATATTTTTTTTGAAAGTTTTTAAGTTTGGCCAGTCCCTGGAGGGAAGGAATATGACTATTTTGCATTTCCAGAATTTTTTTAAAAATATCTTCAGCCCCATCAATTTGCTTTTGCTGGATCAATACCTGGGCTTTTAAAAAAAGCGCATCAATATTTTTATTATCCTGTCCGAGAATTTTTTCTATCCTTTTTTCTGCCTCATCCGGCTTTTTTCCTAAAAAATAAAACTTTGCCAGGTTTGTAAGTGCCTGGATATTATCCGGAGAGATCTTTTCTACCTGGGAATAGATCGTAAAAGCCTGCCTTGCATGGCCAAGCTTCATCATGGTATCCCCAAGCTTAAGCAGCGCATCTGTGTACTGACTGTCTATCTGTACGGCGTTTTTGAATTCAATTTCAGCCTTTTTATACTCTTTTGCCTGGAAGTACTCTGTTCCTTTTTGAAAGTGGTCCAATTTTTTTTCTTCATTATTTGAACATCCCATGGTTGAAATAAACAGGATCAGAGTAACCGAGATGAACTTTAAACGAAATTTCATGAATCTCCTCCAGACATATTTATGAGAGTGGATATATTTTTTTATTAAAAATAACACAGTGTAATCAGGATACTCATATTACGTGAACTTGACTATTGTCAATTAAAATTTCTTTTATTTTTGCCGTGATACCGTATTTTAATCAATTGAAATTTATTCATGTACTTCAATCTCAACACGCCGGTTCATCATTCTGCCCCAGGTTGTATTGTTGCTTTCAATGGGATTTTCACTGCCGAATCCTTTGCTTTCCAACTGATCTGCTTTTACACCTTTGCCAAGAAGAAAGCTTTTTACAATATTTGCCCTGAATTCAGATAGTTTCAGATTATATTGCTTGTTCCCCCCGGAATCTGTATAGCCCGAAATCAAGACACTTGCTCCAGGGTTCATTATCAAAATTTCTGCAAAGATTTTCAGATCTTCAAAACCAGATTCGCTAAAATCATTGGTATTATATTTAAACCTGACGAACACCTTATCTTTAGGCAGCACTGGATTTGATTTTTTTATTTCAAATTCATACCGGTCTTTGTCCTGCTCAATCGCTGATAGGTTCGTCAGGTCCTTTTCCAGTTTGGAAGGGGGGTCAGTGTAAATAGCCTGGCTGCCGTTTTTGTCAGGGATCTTTTCATTGGACGGTTCATTGGTTGGTTGAACAGCTATTGTTTCACCCGTTTTTGTCATATCGTTTTGTTTTGCTGTTTGGGCCGGGTCTGGTTCTACCTGCGGGGAAGAAAGGGCTTTCCCATTATTTTTTATTGATTCAGGCTTAGGGGGTTCTGGCGAATTGTCAGGTTCAGGAGATTGGGGGTTTAAATCATTTTTGAAAGAATTGGGCAGGAGGGCTGTCAGTTGATGCTTCAAGACAGTAAAACGGTCATTTGTCATGGATACAGTCTGTTTAAACTGCACAGGAAAAATGAAAATCCCCAAAAAGATAAAAAACAATACAACTGCCAGTCCCAACATTATGGGTGAATTGTTTTTTTTTTGTTCATTTTTTTTGGGGGGCACTTTGTACGGCCTGGGTTTTACCACTGGGGCCTGCTGGAAGTGGTAGTCAGAAAAGCCGTTTATATCCCGATTTCTGATATGGGCCGGTATTTTTAATTCTTTGGCACATTCTCTTATAAGAAGGTCGCTGATTTCCTTTTTTTCTTTCACATAGCCTGACAAAAGGGAATGATCGCAGATAATATTGATCCTGCGTGGGAAGCCGCCTGAGTACATGAATATTTCCTGCACGGCAGAGGTATCAAAAATTGTTTGACTTGTCCCTGCCACCTTTAGGCGGTGTTTAATATATTCTGAAGTTTCATCAGGTGTCAGGGGGTCAATGTTGTAATTTAGGGTTAAGCGCTGCCTTACAGCTCTGTTTTGTTGTTGATTAAGGATTTCATTGAACTCATTTTGCCCTACAAAAAAAATATTAATCAGTTTGGTATTGGTTTTCTCGATATTAGATAAAAGACGGATCTCTTCCAGCATTTCCTGGGTTAAAAGTTGGGACTCATCAATGATGAGCAACACTTTTTTATTGTTTTCATGGGCATCCATTAAAAACCTTCTAAAATGAACCAGAAAGGTTCCTTTGGTGGGAAATTCCCTGTCCATTCCAAATGCCAGGGCAATAAAATTGAAAAAATCCATTTTCTCAAGACTTGGGTCCGGAACCGAAGCATAGACAATGTCCTCACTCAAACTTTCAATCAATGAATTTATCAGGGAGGTCTTTCCGGTTCCCACATCTCCGGTTAAAAGAAGAAAACCTTTATTATCAAGGATGCCGTATTTTAAGGTGGCCAATGCCTCCTTGTGTTTTTCTCCAAACCACATAAATGCGGGGTCAGAACTAATCTGGAAGGGTTTTGAATGTAGATTGTAAAAAGAAGTATACATGAATTTAGCCTATAAGCTGTGAAGAAACTCCATATCTTTGGGTTGGGTGTTTTTGGTACCGATGACAACCACTTCAATCCTGTTTTCTAATTTTCGAAAATATAACCGTCCGTTATATGCGAATAATACCTCAAGGCAAGTAGTTTTATGCTTCTTACCTGAAAAAACCTTGCGTTTGATAATGGTTTTTTCAGGGTTTAGATCCAATTGGTGGATTATTTCTTCGGCTTTGATCTGCTGGTCTTCTGTCAGGCTTAATAATCCGGTCAAGGCTTTTCTATTGATTTTTATATTTTTATACAGCACTGAAAAAAGCTTTGCCAGAAAATCAAATTCGTTTCGCCTTATCTTCGATCCTTTTCTTCGCTCATATTTTTGTATGGTGGATTTAAGTTCATCAATCTCATTTTCCCGGCTCTGTTTCAATTCGATAAACGTATTGATCTGTTCTTCAAGGGAGAGAATCTCCTCGAACATATCTTCTTCATTAATTTCGGCCTTTTTTTTATTGGCCTGGTATCTTGTATTCAGCGCTTTGATATTCTCAAACAATCCCTGTCGTTCATCCTTTAGACCGTGTAGAATTTGTTGATGAAAGTGGTCTTTTTCCTTCAGATCTTTGATGAGTTCTTGTTTAGTCTCTCTCTCTCTGGCCGCTTTTGAACTGCCGATTTTGTAGAAGATGAAAAAAACGATTAAAGAGAATGCCGAATATAAGAACAAAATGATATTGGCAATTTTTGATCCGTGATTCAGGTTAATGTGCGCTTTAACCGTCAGGTCATTGTTCAGCAGTACAAAGTTTTTATTGGCAACGGCTTCTGAATTATAGTCCTGGTGAATATCATTGGTAAAAGAATTTATGTTGCTAAAGAGGGGATAAATAATTTTTCCCTGTGCGGTGGTGACCTGGATACTCATTTCAAGTCCGGTATAATGTATCAGTAAGTCTTGTTTTAGGCAGGCGTCAATATTATCGGCAATTTGTTCCTCCAAAGAAATCGTCCCATTTAATAAGGGCCTGGAATCTCCTATGATTATATTTTGAAAAATTTGAATATAATATTTGTCAAGGTATTTCTGGGAGAGGTTGATGGTCAGGATATATAAAAGTGGTGTTAAGACAAGGCATAAAATGGCAATTTTTAAAGGGAAATACTTCATAAATACACCAGGTTCATATTTATCAGTCAAAGGCAAATCTAATTGAACATATATCAGAAAATGCCAAGTTTCAAGATTTTAAGTCAAATATATATTGACATTATTGCCATTGTGAAAGTTAATCAGTTATAGAACGTCGTTCGAGAAATGATGAACTTTCTAAGTAATGTACAATTGTATGGAAATCCTTTGCAAGTTTAAGGGGAAAACAATGGGTGTAAAGGAAAGACGGGCACTGGAAAAGCAGATGAGACGCAATAAGATTCTGGATGCGGCGCGAAAACTCTTATTTTCCCAGGGGTTTGAGAATGTTTCCATCAGTAAAATTTCCAAGGAAGCCCAGCTCGGAGTAGGCACAATCTATAATATTATCCGTGAAGGGGTTGAAGAGAGGTTTTTTCTCGAAGTATAAAATTACCATAATACAGGTGAATTTAATCCATTTAGGCAAGAGGGGGACAATGTGCAGTTGAAAAATAAAACCGCGTTGATAACCGGTGCAGGCAAGAAGTCCGGTATCGGTTATGCCATGGCCAAAAAAATGGCGGCCAGGGGTGCTAACATCGCTATTGCTGATTTTGGTAATTCCCATAACTTTGGGGCGGATGTCGGCACAGGATCCGTGGAAGAGATGGATCTCATTTCAGCAGAGCTTAAAGAGGAATACAAGATCAACACCCTTGCCGTGAACGTGGATGTGACAGATACAAAGACTGTCATTCAAATGGTGGAGACAATAAAATCAGCATTTCCCTCCGTTGATATCCTTTGTAACAATGCCGGGGCCACCTTTGGGGTGCCCAACGGGGTGCACACTTATGATGAAGATGCCTGGATTAAAACCGTAGACGTCAACCTCCACGGTGTTTTTAGGGTTTCCAAGGCCATTGTTCCTTTGATGCAGAAAAAGGGCGGTTGTATAATCAATACCGCGTCAAGGGCTGGAAAGGTTCCGCCTTTGTTCAATGGGGCCTATGCCGTATCAAAGGCAGGCGTAATCATGTTGACCAAGGTCATGGCAAAGGAATTGTCAGGGTTTAAGATCCGGGTCAATGCCATTCCCCTGGGAAGAATCGGTACGCCGGACGAAGTAGCCGATATGGCGGTTTATCTGACCAGCGATGCCTCTTCCTAGAGCGGTGGACATATTACCCCAATTTACCAGCACCTTGAAGGATCTGATGT
Organism: Desulfobacteraceae bacterium; assembly: GCA_003353855.1. Taxonomy (GTDB): domain Bacteria; phylum Desulfobacterota; class Desulfobacteria; order Desulfobacterales; family Desulfobacteraceae; genus NBML01. Next base: position 5,558 of record PIVS01000058.1, on the reverse strand, counting down.
AAAAATTTACGATACCAGACACGAACAGTCGGCTGTATTCATGGCAGAAGCCTGGGGAAAATTGGTATTGATCGCAGGCTGCGTGGGATTGGACAACAAAGAAAAACTTGATCTCCAGGACATGCCCCAGGAGGCTGTCATAAAGCCCATGGTAAAAAAAGTGTTGGTCTGCCAGAAAGCGGAACGGGTAAATGAATATGTGGACATGGCCTTTAGAACTGCAGAAAGCGGAAGACCCAGGCCTGTTCGCCTTATACATGACAAAGGCTGCTCTTCCCAGTTTAATCCAGCAAAAAGGGATGATCATTGTGAATGAATCCATTGCAGGAGTGGCCCCCCTTCTGGGAAGATGCGGCTATAGTGCCAGTAAACACGCCCTCCACGGACTTTTTACTTCATTGAGATGTGAATTGAAAACCAAGGGGGGTCACGTGATGATCATTTGTCCCGGATTTATTAAAACCAATCTCCAGACCAGGGCTCTTGGGTGTGACGGCAATATTGCCACCCACAAACAAACCCGGGTGGGGCAACAGCAGACCCCTGAATTTGTGGCTCAAAAAATTTATATGGGAGCACAAAAAAAGTCCTCCATGATGGTATTTACCCTTGTTGGCAAAATTAGCCATGGCTATGAATCAGAAGATTGAACAACTCACTAATTAAACTGGGGGCTTGCTCGCAGAAATCATATTTCATCAGGCCTTCTAAAATCAAAATGAATATGTTAGTAATACGATTTATAATTAATAATAACTGCCGATGAGGATTTGTCATGGAAAAAAAATCGTCGCCAAAGCCGCCACAAATGAGCCCCTACGTATTTACCTTGCTTTTAATGGGATTTGGTCTTTGGTGTTTTTGGGACGGATGGATCACCACCGATCCGGATATGGCAGACCATGCTTTGTTTAACCAGGTGTTAAGTGCAATATTGATCCCCTGGGCCATGTGGGATTTTTTTAAGGTCAAAAAGCGCTATAAATCAAAAAAAAATGATGGAGAATAAAAAAAATCATGCACTAGTTTGATTATCCTTAAAAATACTGTTAATATTCCCACCCTTAAATCCAGATTACAACTTTACTTTAGAATACAAGGATTTCATTTAAATGGGATCAGAAATAATAGAGAAGCCGCTGGACCCCAATCTAGATAAACGATTGGTAAAAGAAATTAATAAACGCAGGACTTTTGCCATTATCAGCCACCCGGATGCAGGCAAGACAACCCTGACTGAAAAACTGCTGCTTTTTGGCGGGGCTATTCAACAGGCAGGTGCCGTAAAATCCAGAAAAATTGCCAGGGCTGCCACCTCGGATTTTCTTTCCATTGAACAAGAAAGGGGAATCTCTGTCAGTTCATCCGTGATGAAGTTCAATTACAAAAATTATGAAATCAATCTTCTGGACACGCCGGGGCATAAAGACTTTTCAGAAGATACCTATCGGGTACTCACGGCAGTGGATTGTGCAGTCATGATAATTGACAATGCCAAGGGGGTAGAGCCCCAGACCCAGAAACTAATGGAGGTCTGCCGCATGCGCAATACCCCTATTATTACCTTTATCAACAAGCTGGACAGGGAAGGAATGGAACCCCTGGATATTTTTGAGGATATTGAAAACAAACTCCAGATTGAATGTGTCCCATTAACCTGGCCAATCGGCATGGGAAAACGTTTCAAAGGGGTGTATAATCTGGGAAAAAAAGAGGTGGGGATTTTTTCTCCCGGATACAGCCCAAAGGATGATGACGGCATCCTTATCCAGGATCTTGATGATGTTCGGCTGGATGAATTAATTTCCCACTCCCAGGCCACATCCCTCAGGGAAGATGTGGACCTGATTTCAGGTGCCTCGGAACCCTTTGATCTTGACCTGTATTTAAACGGCACCCAGACCCCGGTTTTTTTCGGATCTGCCATCAACAATTTCGGTGTCAGGGAAATGCTGGATGCCTTTGTTCAAATTGCACCGTCCCCAGGGTTGCGGCCAACTGCCACAAGGGATGTGCATCCACAAGAAAAGGCTTTTTCCGGGTTTACATTCAAAATCCAGGCCAATATGGATCCTGAACACAGGGACAGAATCGCCTTTTTCAGAATATGTTCCGGTAAATTTACCAAGGGCATGAAGGTGAGGCACCATAGAATCGGTAAAGATATTAAGATATCCAATGCCACCATTTTTCTGGCCCAGGAGAGAAGCAATGTTGAAGAAGCCTTTCCCGGAGATATTATTGGAATTCACAATCACGGCACCATAAAAATTGGGGATACCTTTACCACCAAGGAGCCATTAAAATTTTTGGGAATTCCTAATTTTGCGCCGGAACATTTCAGGCGGGTTTTATTAAAGGATCCCATGAAGGCCAAGGCCCTGACCAAGGGACTCACCCAATTGGCAGAAGAGGGGACCATCCAGGTTTTTCGGCCCTTGATGGGCAACATGCACGTCATAGGCGCTGTGGGAGTTCTTCAGTTTGATGTCACCATGGCCAGGCTAAAAGCCGAATACAGCGTCAATGCAGCCTATGAAAGTATCGATCTATCTGTTGCCAGGTGGGTGACCTGCGAAGATGACCAGATGTTTAAAGAATTTACAAGAAAAAATGAGTCGAGCCTTGCAAGGGATGCAGAAGGTCGGCTCACCTTTTTAACCACAAGCGAGTATCAGCTTGGGTTTGCTATGGAAGAATGGCCTAAAATTGAGTTTCATAAAACAAGAGAGCACAATTCATAACCATTTATACTATAACCACTTAATCTATTCTTAGTAAAAAGGGGAAATTTCAATGACAGATCAAAGAATTTACAATTTCAATGCCGGTCCTGCTGCCTTGCCTTTACCTGTTCTGGAAGAGATCCAGGCATCCTTCTTAAATTTCAAAAATTCAGGCATGTCAATTACCGAAATCAGTCACAGATCCCCCTATTTTGATGATGTAATAAATGGTGCAGTTGAACGGACAAAACGCCTTTTAAAATTAGATGACAGATACCATGTTTTGTTCATCCAGGGCGGGGCTTCCATGCAATTTGCCATGATTCCAATGAACCTCCTGGCCAAGGATGATACCGCCGATTTTATCAACACCGGCACCTGGTCCACAAAGGCCATTAAAGAAGCTCAGAATTTGGGAAAATCCATTCAAGTGGTTGCCTCTTCGGAAGATAAGAATTTTTCCTATATTCCCAAAAATATTTCCTTTAACAAAACATCCAAATTTGTTCATCTGACATCCAATAACACCATCAAGGGCACCCAGTTCTATGAATTTCCGGATACAGGCACAATTCCAATTATTGCGGATATGTCCTCGGATATTTTTTCCAGGCCCCTTCCCATGGAAAAATTCGGCATGATCTATGCCGGTGCCCAGAAAAATCTCGGGCCTTCCGGTACCTGCATGGTCATTATTCGCAAGGACCTGCTTGATTCAGCCAATGAGGATCTGCCGGCCATGTTGAAATATTCAACCTATTCCAGTAAAAATTCCATGTACAACACCCCGCCCTGTTTTGGCATTTATACAATCGATCTTGTTCTTAAATGGATTGAAGAGGAAATGGGCGGCATTGAAAAGATTGAGGAACATAACATTACAAAAGCCGATGTCCTCTATGATTTTATTGATGCCGGCAAGTTTTATAACACCACCGCTGAAAAATATTCCAGATCCCTGATGAACGTTACCTTTCGTCTGCCAAGCGAAGATCTTGAAAAATCCTTTGTTGAACGTGCAACCCAGCATGGACTTGGGGGACTTAAAGGCCATCGTTCCGTTGGCGGATGCCGTGCATCAATCTACAATGCCGCCACCATGGAAAGCATGTACGCCCTGGTTGAATTCATGGAGTCCTTTGAAAAGGAGAATAAATAATGAAGGTGCTTGTCAGCGACAAAATGGATGAAGCCGGCATTGATATTTTCAGAAATAATGACCAGATAGAGGTTGATGTTAATACCGGGCTATTGCCCGAAGAGCTCTTGACCATAATCGGCAATTATGATGCACTTGCCGTCCGAAGCTCCACCAGGGTGACCAAGGAGGTGCTTGAGGCTGCTGTGAATCTCAAGGTGATTGCCCGGGCAGGAATCGGCCTGGACAATGTGGATATTGATGAAGCCACCAAAAAAGGGGTGGCAGTCATGAATACCCCCGGCGGAAACACTGTGACCACTGCGGAACATGCCATTGCCATGATGATGGCCCTGACCAGGAATATCCCCAGGGGAACCGCCTCTCTTAAGGCTGGAAAATGGGATAAAAAGATGCTCCAGGGACGTGAAATCTCCAACAAGACCCTTGGGGTGATCGGATTCGGCAACATCGGTTCCATTGCCGCTACCCTCGGCAAGGGTCTTCGGATGAAGGTCATTGTCTATGATCCCAATATTTCCTCGGAGCATATTGAAAAGGCAGGGTTTGAATATGTCTCTTTGGATGGCTTATATGCCAGGGCCGACTATATTACCATGCACGTACCCAAAATGGATGCCACCATTGACCTGCTGGATGCCGAAGCATTTGCTAAAATGAAGGATGGGGTGATGGTGGTCAATTGTGCCCGGGGTGGGATTATCAATGAGGCAGCCCTTTATGATGCCATACAATCAGGAAAGGTGGCCGGCGCTGCTTTAGACGTTTTTTCCACAGAACCTCCAGGAGACAATCCCCTCCTGACCCTTGATCAGATCATTGCCACCCCCCATCTTGGAGCCTCCACCCAGGAAGCCCAGACCAATGTGGCTGTGGCGGCTGCCAACCAGATCATATCTTATCTTTTGGAGGATACGGTTATAAACGCGGTTAATGTACCCTCTGTCACCGGAGAAATTCTTAAACAATTGCGTTCCTTTCTCTATCTGGCAGATAAAATGGGTAAAATGCAGGCCCAAATCACCAAGGGCGGTATTAAACAGGTGGATATTGAATATATCGGTAAATTTCCAGACCTGGATTTAAAACCGGTTACCATTAATGCCATCAAGGGCATTTTGTCTGAATTTGCCCAATATGAGGTCAACTCGGTCAATGCCATCTCATTTGCCAATGAAATGGGAATAAAAATAACGGAATCCACCTCCCAGGAAGCAGGCAATTTTTTAAACCTGATTCGCATGACGGTTATTACCGAGGAAGATACCAATATTGTGGAAGGGACCATATTTGGAAAGGACGATGCCAGAATTGTCAGGATTAATAAATTCAGGCTGGAAGTTATTCCCGAGGGACATCTGGGATTGATTCACAATGTGGATAAGCCCGGTTCCATCGGCTCCATTGGCGTTACCCTTGGAAAACACAATATTAATATTTCAAGAATGATGGTGGGCCGGGAAGAAGACGGGCAGAGAAACATCATCTTCCTTCGGACAGACACTCCTGTACCCCCTGTGGTTGTGCAGGAAATCATAGACCTTGGCCTTGTCATTCATATGACAACCTTTGAATTATAGGTATGCTTAAAAAATAGGTATGATAGATCCAAAAAGAAAGATCCCTTACAACTACACCTCAGCAGACGACGACCAGATCATAGATCATCTTTT
>PIVS01000497.1 GCA_003353855.1 Desulfobacteraceae bacterium | reverse complement strand
ATGGCATAGATGATCACAAGCGGTATCTGCATGATAATGGTTTTTTGGTGGGTCACATATTGCAGATGGGTCATTTTATACCCGTAATTTACCATCATCCAGGCAAAAAAGAGCATGAGAAGGTTGGTATAAATGGTGAGACCCGGTTTAAGCTTTGGAAAAATCTGGACAACGGCATCGATACGAATCATCGCCCGTTGCTTGACTGCGACGCTGGCGCCTACAAAGGTTGAGTAAATGATTACAATACGAACCAGTTCCTCACTCCAGGCAAGGGTGTAATTAAACCCGTAACGCAATACAACATTGGCAAAAAGAGATAAAAGTGCTGCAATAACAATAGTAAAAAGTGTCCACTCTTCAATATTGGTCACCACCGTATCTAATTTTTTAAGCATTTTCCCAAGCATAAACCAAATCCCAACAAAGTATTAAGTATTAAGTATTAATAGCTATCAGTGATTATTTTAAAAACCCCTGAACTTCTTTCAGGAAATTATCTGGCTTATAAGTATCATTAGGATAGTTTTTATTGATTTCAGGCGCATATTTATCATATGTTCCCTGGCTCTGCTGTTTTAAGGTTGCCATATCAGCATCAGACAGCTGAAAGAATTCAACCCCGGCAGCTTTTGCTTTTTCAATATTGGTATTCTCTTCGGTCAAAGACTTTTTCCTGCTGGCGGCACAGACATCGTGAACACTTGAAATAAACGCTTCCCTTAAATCATCAGGAAGTTTGGCCAACCAGGCTTTATTAAAAACCCAGATAAAAAGCCCCTGGGCATAATTAATCTGGGTAAAATACTTGGCCACTTCAAATTTTTTGGTCACATTACAGACCGTAGGGGTATGGTCAAGACCCGTGATAACCCCTTGCTTGAGCGCAACCGGCACATCCGGCCATGGCATGGAAACAGGATTGAATCCCCAGTTTCTGTAACTGAGCTGATTTACTGCAGCTTCCGCAATTCTGAATTTGACTTTTTTGGCATCTGCAATGTTTTTCACCGGCACGGTTGTGGCCCATCCATAATTACCGTAACCGGTAATATCCAAGCCTGTGATCCCCTGGTGATCCATTGCCATGAGAAAATGATTAAAGACTTTTTTATTGTTGATAAATTTTTCCAGTTTATCAAAGGAATTTACAAGGAAGGGAAGATTAACAAGACCAAATCTTGGTCCCAGGTTTGTCGATGCAACCGAGGAAACCCCCATTCCCTGAACCGCTCCCATCTGAACCATATTGAGAACTTCTACCTCACCGCCCAAAATGGAGTATGGTTTAAAATCCACAAAAATTTTACCATTTGTTCTTTTCCAGACTTCATCTCTAATTTCAAATCCTGCAAGGACTCCCTTCAAACCGGGAGTAGATACATTGGAAACAATACATTTGTACTTGGCACCCTTTGGATCAAAATCAGGTTTCCATTTGTCAAGGGAGGGTTTTTTCTTTGCCAGAACAGGAGAAGTGAACATAAAAGATCCTACCATTAACACGAGAAGTAATAGTAAAAATGTCCGAAGTTTCATACTTAAGTTCCTTTCCTTTAAAAAGTTTTTATCATTTTCAGTACCTAAGCTTAAATGCTCCGGCACTGGTTTCAACTTTTGGAATTTTAGCAAAACTAAAGCATATCGAAGTATCAGCAATTTTAGATCAGGTCAACAAGTTCTCTCAACTCAATTCAGAATCAATTGGGAACGGGGTATGCCGCACACGTTAAACCAGCTGTTTAAAAGCCTCTTTTCGTCCGGTAAACTTCTCACGCAACTGGGGTTTCATCAATTTCCCCGTGGGGTTACGCGGCACCTGGTCAAAAATAACTTTCCTGGGCACCTTGTACAAGGAAAGCTTTGTCTTGGCAAATTCAATAATCTGCTCTTCACTCAATTGTCTGCCCTCTTTTACCTGAACAACTGCTAGAACAATTTCCACCAGCCGGTCATCGGGATATCCGATACAGGCGACATCATCAAGATCAGGATGATCCATGAGTGCATCTTCTATTTCCACGGGAAAAATATTTTCACCACCACTGGTAATCATATCCTTCATGCGATCCACAATATAAAAATATCCGTCTTTATCCTTCTTTAGTAAATCTCCGGTATAAAGCCAACCATTTTTTAAACTTTCCTTTGTTTTTTCAGGATTAGAGTAATATTCCCTCATCATGCGCGGGGTCCTGAATATCAATTCACCCACCTGTTCATCGGGCAGTTCGTTCCCCATGGGGTCTGCAATCTTTGCCTCAACACCGAATGTGGGTTTTCCTATGGAACCGGGCTTGGCAAGAACATCCGCAGGATACAGATTAAATGTACCGCCGCCACCGCCCTCGGTGATACCGTAGATATTGGATACGGCACAGGGCAGTTTTTCGACCATAAGTTTCATGATATCAAAGGGAACTGGCTGGGCACCGATTTCCATATACTTCCAGGAAGACAGATCAAAGGAGTCAAGATCAAGCTCACCGCTTTCAATGGCATTTAAAATGGCAATCCCTATGGGAACCACAAATAGCGTATCTGTACACCCCTCCGCTGCAATGGCTTCAATTATCCATTTGGGTTCTCTAAAATCTCTGATAATGGTACCGCAGGCGCCTGTTGCATAAAATGGTGCCCATAAAAACATGGTGCCTGAATGATACAGGGGAAGAAAAATAAGATAATTGTCGTCCCTTTGAACGAAATAGGTCATGCCGTTGCCAAGGGCCGTACTGTTCAAAGAAAAGTGAGTATGCAGAACGGGTTTGGGTTTTCCAGTTGTGCCGGAGGTAAACATCATGGCAAGAGAGTGCTCTCTATCCACCTCCACCAAGGCATCCGAACAATCGGCATAATCGCAAATTGTTGAAAAATCAATATGGTCTTCTGGAACCCCTTCCCCGATACAGATATAGTGTTTTATCGTTGCAAGTTCTTTCTGGATGGGTTGAACCACACCGAGAAATTCTGAGCCGATGATAAATACATCAGGATTGCACACCCCGGCTGCATAAAGAATATCCGAACTCTCAAACCTGAAATTTAAGGGCACCACCACAGCTCCCAGACGAATAATGGCAAAATAGGTCACCATCCATTCAAGGGAATTATTCTGGAGATGCATTACAAAATCCCCTTGTTTGACCTTTAATTCCTTTGCCAGATAATTGGCAGTTCGATTGATTTCGTCATTAAATTCCTGCCAGGTAAAAGAACGCCGGGTCCCTGCGGCCGGAGTTCTTTCAATTAGGCAAACCTTTTCAGGAATATGTCTTGCATGGATTGAAGCATAACCAGAGTAGTTCAACGATCTTCTCCTTATTTTTTTATTTCTGCCCTATAAAACCTTTCTCCTTATTGACTTTTTTGCAAAATCTTTATTTTTAATACCTATCAAAAATTAACTTTGTCGAGCCCTTTGAGTCCAAGGATTTCCCTTGCTTCATCTGAAGTAGCAGGCACAAGACTCATTTCCTTTGCAACATTTTTTATCATCTTTACCTGATCGGCACTGGCCTTTGCCATGACCCCCTTACCTGCATAGATTGAGTCTTCAAGCCCCACCCTTACATTTTGGGCCCCCATGGCTATTGCAGTAGTGGTAATGGGAATTTGATATCGCCCGCCGGCAGCCACTGACCAGGTAAAATTTTCTTCTCCTAGAACTTCCTTGGCTTCATCGTGGATGAGTACCAGATGTTTGACAGAGGGTTTCATCCAGCCCACCATGGGACCGAAAACAAATTGGAGATGAACCGGCAATTTTACCAGATTCTC
>PIVS01001030.1 GCA_003353855.1 Desulfobacteraceae bacterium | reverse complement strand
GCGGGGTATGATTTATTTTCTATTGGCGGGGTATTGCGGCGGGGTGATGCCCAATTGAACCGTGACAGTATTTTGTCAATGATTCTGGGGTAAGCCGTTACAGTATTTGCATCTTAACACTCCTTTTTCTTTTTCTTCCGGTTCGGATCGGATGATGGAGACTTGCTAGGGTAATTAAATTTTTTAGCTATAGCAAGTCAGTATCAACACCGCGGATCATAGCCGAATGAAGCGAAAATCTAATAGAGCACCCTGATTAGAAGGAGTTCCAATTCTCCGAAAAAACCGTGTCAAGGAAAAAATGACACACCATGCATTTGTATTTGCTGAATAGTTACAAAAATAAATTGCCCTTTATTAAATTATATTATGTTATTCGAAGGTTTTTTGTTGTATACTCAAATGGTACGGTTCTTCTGAAACAAGTCTAAATAGACAAGTCTAAATAGTTATATTTAAAGGGGCACATCGTCTTCTTTTTAATTATTTCGATAATTTTGACGAGATAATATCATTGCAAACGGATATCTCCTTTGATTTTTTAAATCTATCTTCACGAGGCTGTGTGATGACGACCGCTATATGGTGCAATAATTTTTAACTGAACAAGATGCCATATTTTCCTTATGTAAGAATAGCGGGAGGTATATGCCATGCAAAAAATAAAGAAACAAACTTTTTGTGGACGTGATTTTTCAAGCGAAGATATAACACTGATTCAGGATAGTGTTGGTACCCTTGGTGGTATCAGCCGTCGTGAGCTGGCGCATACAGTATTTGATTTACGTAAACCGGCCACAGGGGGAGGTGGTGGGTTGTCTCCAGTTTTCAAGTCCTGCCTGGCGGATGCGCGCCCGGGATGAATGGATCGGATGGACGGAAGAAAGGCGTAAAACAGCTTTACAGCAGGTGGTGAACAAT
>PIVS01000057.1 GCA_003353855.1 Desulfobacteraceae bacterium | reverse complement strand
TGATGAACTCAACAATTCCGGTGACCTCTCCTGTTTTCGAATTTTTAACCGGATAATTGCTCAATTCAACGAATCGAACCCCGGGCCCGGACGCATAGGGGATTTCAAGCACCTGTCTCCTAGCGCTGCCGGTGGTCACACAGTCACCCGAACACATGTCACAGTTTTTTTCCCTGTCAAAAAAAACCTCATGGCACGGCTTCCCCTCAAAGGGTAATTTATCGGCATGCCAGGCTTCCATCACGGGATTGGCATACCGGATGGTCCGGTCCGTATTTAAAATACTGAGCCCGTCCTGGATACTGGAAAAGGTCGCTTCCATCAATTCCTTTTGATCGCTTATTTCCCGGATTTTCCGATACTCATCTGTCACATCCCGAAACACCAGAACCACGCCGTTTATTTTCCCCTCTCCATCGACAATGGGCGCATAGGAATCAGCTATCTGGTATTCAGTCCCTGTCTTTGATATCAAGGAGGTGTGATTGGCAAGCCCCACAATCTTTCCTGCGGACATTACTTTTTCAACTGGATTTTGCACTTTTCTCCGGGTCTTAAAATCAATGATATTAAACACCCTGTCAATTTTTTTGCCCATGGCCTCCCTGGCATTCCACCCGGTGAGTGATTCGGCAATCAGATTCATGCGGCTAATCCGCCCATCACAATCCGTGGCAATTACGGCATCGCCAATGGACTGAAGCGTCACATGGAGATTTGCCTCACTTTCCCTTCTCAACACCACATTGATGCCCAGAAAAAGCACCAGAATCAAAAGGAGGATTCCGGTCAGCCCTAGACCCCAAATTTCACGTTTATAGGCCTGGTAAACGGAGAAGGGTTTATTTAAAAAAATAGCTAGGGGCGGCAGGAGAGATTCGTCCAGCCCAAAACGGCCCAGGGCATGGTAATCAAACATTATCGAATTGGGACAATCCAGAACCACCAAGGGGATCTTACCTGTATCAAGGATTTCAAGGCAGAGCCGGGCAGCCACATTGCCCTGCGCCCTTGAAGAGTTCATATAGCCGCCAATTACACCGGTGCCCAGATAATGGTCTTCCATGGCATAGACCGGAACAGCAGAAGTCTTGCTGATCATCTGCCCGCTCCTTTCATGGGAATAATAGATATCCTTTGCATCCCGGTTGAAATTGCACAAAAGCACTGCCTGGTCCGGGGACAATCCTTCCAGACGGTCCAATAGCTGCCCTGTTTCAAGCCCCTCCATCCGGACCAGGTTCAGCCCTGGTTCCAGGTCGGCCAAGGCAAAATCCACCTCTGCCCGGATGGCCCGGGCCGTGGGAGTTATCCCGGAAATAATGACAAGTTCCATGACCCCGGGTTGAAGCCTACGAATCAGTCCAACCGTCCCCCTGGGGTCCAGGGCCCGCACCACCCCAGTAATCTTCCCGTCAAATCCTTCCAGCATATCCGGGCTGTAATTATTGATGCCGGAAAACACCACAGGAACGTTTGGAAACAGTCCCCTGTGATAGAGGGAAAGAAAGGTGAGTGCATTGTTATCGGTCACCACCACGGCATCAAAAGGATTGGAGGAATATTTTCGTGTAAGAAATGCCGCAAAGGGAACCTGAATCTCATTCAAAGGAATCCGCTTGGAATCCAGATATTCGGTAAAAAGTTCAATATCCCGGCGATTTTTAAAAATTTCCCGAATACCGCGATCCTGCCCTTCGGTCCAGGTCAGGCCGTCATGGTAGGAATGGAGAATCAGGATTCGCAGTTTTTTCTGATCCCCCATGGCATTGCAGACCAAGGATCCCCACATAAAAATCAGGATTATGATAATTCTAAAATGTCGCGAAACAAATCTCCTTAGCCGGATAAACATAGCAAATGAGTGTATGACAAGCAGTCTACACACAATTTGGAGGCATCTCAATGCTTTTTTTGACAAATCTACTCCCATATATTATAGACACACTTTTTTAAAATTTAGCCTGGAGGAATGATGGAGACCGGAAAAATTAGCCAGCGAATAACCTATTTCATGGAACAGCGACAAATGGATATGCAGTCCCTTTCCCGGAAGACAGGTCTTGATACAGGGCTTCTTGATACCATGCTCACCGAAGATGTGTATCCGCCCCTGGGCCCGCTGATGAAAATTGCAAGGGCTCTGGGAGTCCGGCTGGGAACTTTTCTGGATGATCAGGAAAGCACTGATCCCTATATCGTCCGCAAATCCCAGAGAGAGTCGGAATTTTCTGTTCTGGCCGGAAAAAACAAACCGGCCTCTCTGAATTTCTTTTCCCTGGGAAAGGGTAAAACCGATCGTCACATGGAGCCTTTTTTCGTTGAAATCCTTCCTGAGTCTGCCCGGAAAAAAGAACTGTCTTCCCACGAGGGGGAAGAATTTATCGCGGTTATCAAAGGCAGTATCGAGATAACCTATGGCCAGGAGACCCGGATATTAAACCAAGGTGATTCTGCATATTACAATTCCATTGTCCCCCATTATATCAGCTGTGCCGGGGATGAAAAGGCAGAAATCCACGCGGTCATTTATATACCGGAATAAAGGAAAACAAATGGACACCCAAAACGGCTTAAAAGAACTGACCCTGGGAGAAATTCTGGACCGGACGGTTGCTAAATTTCCCGACAATGAAGCCATTGTATATCTGGACAGAAATTATCGCCTAACCTATAAGCAATTTTCAGAGGTGGTGAATGAAACCGCCAAGGGCCTCATGGCACTGGGCATACAAAAGGGCGAAAAAGTTGCCATCTGGGCAACCAATATTCCCGGCTGGGTCACCCTCCAATTTGCCACGGCCAAAATAGGCGCCGTGCTCCTGACAGTGAACACCAACTACAAAACTGCGGAACTGGAATACCTTCTCACCCAGTCGGAAACGGAAAACCTCTTTCTCATTGACGGGTTCCAGGACACAGATTATGTAAATACCGTGTATGAACTGGTACCGGAGTTAAAGAGGTGCCAGCGGGGCAGTCTTTCCAGCCCCAAATTTCCCCATCTCAAACGGGTGGGATTCCTAGGGCCGGAAAAACACCGGGGCATGTATTCCATTCCTGAAATCAAGTCTCTTGCAGTGATGGTATCGGATGAACAATACCAGGACCGCCAGAAAAGTTTGAATCCCCACGACGTTGTTAATATGCAGTATACCTCGGGTACCACCGGATTTCCCAAGGGGGTGATGCTCACCCACCATAATATCGGAAACAACGGGTTTTGGATCGGGAAAAATCAAAAATTCACAGGAAATGACCGGGTCTGCCTGCCTGTGCCTTTGTTCCATTGTTTTGGCTGTGTCCTGGGCGTTCTGGCTGCGGTCAACCATGGCACCTGCATGGTGATTCTGGAAGGATTTGATCCCCTGCTGGTCATGGCCTCTGTTGAACAGGAGAAATGCACGGCATTGTACGGGGTTCCCACCATGTTCATTGCCATCCTGGACCATCCTTTATTTTCAAAATTTGATTATTCCTCTCTGCGCACCGGCATCATGGCAGGATCCAACTGTCCGGTCCACACCATGGAGCAGGTCATTGAACAGATGAACATGAAAGATATCACCATCTGTTACGGCCTGACAGAAGCGTCTCCGGTGATGACCTATACCCGGATTGGCGATGATATCCGGCTGAGGGTGAAAACCGTGGGCCGTGCCCTTCCCCACATGGAGGTGAAGATCATAAATCCGGAAACAGGAGAAACACTTTCCCCGGGTGCCCAGGGAGAGGTCTGCTGCAGGGGCTACAACATCATGAAGGGCTATTATAACAATCCGGCCGCCACGAAAGAGGCCATTGACCAAGATGACTGGCTCCATTCAGGGGACCTTGGCATCATGGACAAAGAGGGGAATCTGTCCATTACCGGCCGCCACAAAGACATGATCATCCGGGGCGGTGAAAATATCTACCCCCGGGAAATTGAAGAATTCCTCTACCGCATGGATGAGGTCAAAGATGTGCAGGTGGCAGCCGTTCCCAGCGAAAAATACGGGGAAGAGGTGGGGGCATTTATTGTTCGTAAAGAGGGGACTGATATTGAAGCAAGCGAGGTGAGTGATTTTTGCAGGGGAAAGATCAGCCGGTATAAAATCCCCCGCTATGTCCATTTTGTCCAAGACTACCCCATGACCGCCTCGGGCAAAATACAAAAATACAAATTGACTGAAATGTCCACCCAAATCTGGCCGGACCGGCGTTAGCAGCAAAAACGATATTGGGACCAGGCCCGGGGCTTGAACGGCTGAAAACTGTAGGCAGGGATGAAAAGGGATTCAGACAATTTATTGCAAAAGGGGAACACCTGTTTTAAAGCATTCCCCTTTGGGAACCTAATTTTTGGAACCTAATTTTTGGGATAGGACAAATCAGGCAAAGGCGGCCTTTATTTTATCCACTGCCCAGTCAACATCCTTTTTTTCAATGATCAAAGGCGGGGCAAACCGGATGGTATAGGTATGGGTTTCCTTGCAGAGAATCCCCATTTTCATCAGGGATTCACAGATGGCACGTGCTCCCCCCTGGGTTCCCTCTTCCAGTTCAATGGCTATCATAAGCCCGATTCCCCGCACCTCTTTGATGGCGGGATTCTGAATTTTTTTCAATTGGTCCAGGAAATAAGTCCCGATTTTTTCGGCATTTTCAATCATATTCTCTTCCACCAACACCTTGAGGGCAGCCCTTGCCACGGCACAGGCCAGGGGGTTGCCGCCGAATGTACTTCCGTGCTGCCCCGGCTGGAGAAGTCCCAATACCGCTTCATTGGACAATACCGCCGACACCGGATAAAATCCGCCGGACAGGGCCTTGCCAATCAGGGTCAGATCTGCCTGGATCCCGGAATGCTCTTCGGCCAGCAGTTTTCCGGTCCGGCCAAGGCCGGTCTGGATCTCGTCTAAAATCAGCAGAACATTCTTGTCAGTACAGATCTGACGCACTTTTTGCAGATAGTCTTTGGGGGGAATAATAACCCCGGCCTCGCCCTGGACCGGCTCCACCATGAATGCCACGGTATTGGGCCCAATGGCCTGTTCCAAGGCATCTGCATCACCAAAGGGAATGGTTTTAAATCCCGGAGTAAAAGGACCAAAATTTTCCCTGGCATTCTCATCGGTGCTGAACCCGATGATGGACAGGGTCCTGCCGTGGAAATTATCGTTGCATACAATAATTTGTGCCTGGCCATCTGCCACACCCTTGGACTCATATCCCCATTTTCTGGCACACTTGATAACGGTTTCCACGGCTTCTGCCCCGGAATTCATGGGAAGCATTTTATGGGAATCGGTGAGTTGACAGAGTTCCTCATAGAGAAGGGGCAGCTGGTCATTGCGAAATGCCCGGGAGGTCAGGGTCAGTTTCCGGGCCTGGTCCATCATGGCCTGGTAAATTTTCGGGTGGCAATGTCCCTGATTGACAGCCGAGTAGGCAGACAGGCAATCCAGATATTTATTATCGTCCACATCCCATACCCAGATACCTTCCCCGCGGCTTAGCACAACATCCAGGGGTTTATAATTTTTTGCCCCGAACCGGTCTTCGAGATTGATAAGCTCTTTTGCTTTCATTGTACTATTCCTTATTTCAGTTTATCTGATTTTTCAGATTATATAATTGATATTGCTATGAACAAACATCCAGGCAAACCTAAGCTTGCTTTTTTATTTTAAACCAGTATTAATAGGTGCCGTCAAACGATTTTAACACATAATATGGATGAAGAAAACTCATGCAGAAAAGAAAAACCCATGACCTGCCATCCTTAAATGGTCTCAAAACATTTGAATCGGCTGCCCGGCATTTAAGTTTTACCCTGGCAGCCCGGGAACTTTGTGTAACCCAGGGGGCAGTCAGCCGGCAGATCAAACAGCTTGAAGACCAGCTTAATGTCATTCTCTTCCACAGACTCCACAAAAACCTGAAGCTGACGGACCAGGGAACACTCCTGGTTTTTCCTTTGACCCGGGCCTTTAATATCATGGCAGATGCCGTGGATAAATTAAAAAATCAGCAGCAGGATTTCAGACTCAAGGTCCACCCAACCTTTGCCATTCGCTGGCTCATCCCGAGACTCCACCATTTCCAGGCTCTGCACCCGGATATCCAGGTACGCCTGACCACTTCCGGAGAAAATGTGGATTTCAACTATGAAAACTTTGACGCCGGTATAACCCATGGGGGAGAAGACACCCCGGGTATTGCCCGGGAAAAAATTCTGACTGAACAACTTATCCCGGTCTGTTCCCCCAAACTTCTCAACAGCCCTTTTCCCCTTAAAAAACCAGAGGACATCACCCGCCACATGCTCTTACACAACACCCCGGACCTGAAAGAATGGGCAGCCTGGGCAGATCAGGTCGGAATAAAGGAGTTGTCCCTGGAAAGGGGCCAGGTCTTTGAGATGGATGATGCTGCCCTGCAGGCGGCAACCGCGGGATTGGGGGTAGCTCTGGGTGATCTCTTCCTAATCCGGGATGAATTGGAAACAGGCCGCCTGAAGGCTCCCTTTGGATTAACCCCTATTAAAACAGGATCTTATTATTTTTCCACACCCGACTTTAACAAAAAAACCAATAATGTAAAAGCCTTTCAAAACTGGCTGGCCACCACCCTCACCCAAAATGGGCAAAAAGAGAAAACTATTTAAAATCAATCGCTTGTTGACATTTTCCATTCCGCTTCTATCCTATATTATGGATACCTTGATCCAATTCAGACAAAGCCTAAGGAGGGACAAGTCATGAATACGGTAGAAAGCCGCAACATCAAAATAAAACTTGTGGATGGAACCCGGATAAATGGTGAGGTCAATATCAACAGGGGAAACGGGTATGACCGCTTAAGCGATCTTGTGGGTGATTACAAGGAAAATTTTTTAACCATTTTCAATGCGACACTCTATGAGAAAAACCCTGATCCCCAGATCAAATACGAAACGATTCTGGTAAATAAAGATCACATCCTTTATTCCACCCCCAATGGACACGGGGAGTAACTGCAGCATGAAATTGATTATTGGTTTATTATTTGATGAAGAAAGAGGATGAAATCCAACCGGCAATACGTCCATATTAATCTGGATCATGTTGTAAGCTTCTCTTTACCCGAGGATGTCAATGAATTTTAATTCCGGCACCAAGATATATTCAGGCCCGACACCGGGCAACCCTATCTGAGCATTTCCTGGAGCATGAGCCAGGCATAATCATTTGGTGTATAAGAGCGTCTTTTTGTAATTGACATCGTTGAATAGAATACAAAAAGCCCGCTTCAAACTGTAAGCGGGTTTTTTTTTGGAGAATCACACATGGGAAAATTTTTTAAGTTCATCCATGGCCCTCATGAATACATTGATGATCGGCCAATTGAATGAAACCAGCATTGCTGCCGTGGGTATTGCCAACCAATTTGTCTTTATCTTTATCATCATACAATTTGGAATTCACAGCGGGGTGGCTATCTTTACCGCACAATACTGAGGAAAAAAGGATATAGCCAATGTTAAAAAACTTGCTGGAATCGGCCTTACAGCAGGACTTGCCACTGGTTCCATCTTTACAGTTGTGGCAATGGTCACCCTGGATGCCGTGATGGCACTCTTTTCAAATGCCCCCCAGGTTATTGGCCCTTGGGGCGGGCTATCTATGGATTGTCGGGATCAGTTTTGGAATATCGGAATTTACCTTTTCCTATATGAATAATCTTTAAAGCATGGAGATTGTCAATCCACCCATGTACGCCAGCTTGATCGCTGTGGTGCTCAACCTGATTCTGAACTATATCCTGATATTTCGGTAAACTGGGATTCCCCCGATTTTTATCCCGGAAATGGATACGAAATCTGGTAACAAATTAAATACACCGGGATTTAAACAGCCGTCAATGGGCTATTCTTTTTCAATGATAACCTCTTCGATACGTTTTATTCCGTTCTGACACAGGACCAGGCGAAAGCGTTTGTATCTCACTTGCCTGCTTTCAGAATACTTCATAATCATGTTGATATGGTAGACCCTGTTTCCGTATATCCTTTGGCAGTTTGTCTGGTCACCCACGTAGATGGGTTTCTCCGGATTGTCCATCTTGGAGAGAAAACGGCTGATATTGAGCCGCATGATATCAACTATGCAGTCCGAGGGATAATCGTGGTAAGCTGAGCGAAACCGGCGCTTGAAGAGTTTGACCTGTTTTCGATAGAGAATAATCTTTTCACCAACCCAATCGTTTTCGATCTCGGTGATATGATCCCTGGCCCTTAACTTTACAATGGTATCGGGAATCTTATCTGTCTTGAGAAAGGTGAAACTCTCCTTCCACCACCCAAGGGTCTCCCTTGCATTGAAATAAAATTTTCTCTTATGGTCGAAAAGCCGGTTCCTTAATTTGGCTCCCAGGTAAATACTGATGACATCCTTGATCCTGTCCTTGAACATGTAGCTGACAACCAGCACAAAAAACAGGGGCATGGAGACCGTCGAGTAGGTGCTCCTGGCAAAAAATGCTGCTGCCGTGGCAAAGGTCATGGCAATGCCGGCGGCCAGGGCAAATGTGATCTGCTCCAGAAACTCCCCTTCATGCTGAAATTTGGTCTGGAGGAAGAGAATATTCCCCATAAATTTTTTCAGCACACTTGAGCGGAAGAGGAACACCTCATTTGTCGAATCAATGCAGGGGATGGAGGGGTAATCATTATCCTTGCGATAGTTGAGTTCTTTGCGGATAAGTCTGAAAAGTTTTGAGGTCAGTTCCTCTTTTTTGGGGAAATCAAGGGGCTTGATTTCCTGAAGCAATTCATAGGAATAGGACTCTATAAGAAGACTCAGGTACTCGTCTCCAAAGAGAAAGATTGAAACAATATTCTTGTTCCTGGAGGGAAAATTAAGGAGAGATCTTAAGTTTCTGTACCTAAGGGTTATGGTCTCCATGCACATGAGGTATTTTTCCAGGAGGTCCTTTACATCCCAGTGCTCCGTTTGGGAAATACAACTGATATCCTCCCGGATGGCGCTCTTAAAGATGCAGCAGAACATCTTGAGGTGGTGCTCATAATTTTCAAAGGATTTATCATCCCCATTTACAAGAAGGGCTTCGATGGCTTTTCTAAGCTTTTCCAGGGGGGAATCCTTGCCGCTTACCATGTTCTGGAGAAGCACCTCAGGCGTCTTGAGCCTCACGTAGAGCTGGGTGTCGTTGTAAAATTTTTTCCGGGTATAGGTATAGCGGTTGATACCAAGGTTATTGGGAAAAAAAAGGTAGGTTTCGACATCGTACACCTTAGCCGTATCCGCTCCTGCAAAATGATATCCCAATTTGATCTCAAACTGGTTTTTATCATGGATCTGAATGGTCTCGTCAATCACGTTAGTATATGTTTCCCTAATTAAAAAATAGATTTGTAATGTGACAATCTCCCCTATAAACCGATTTTCCCGGGGGAGATTGCCACAACCGGCATTCTATAAGGTAAAATAATCATCCAGCAAAGGGGAGAGTTTTTTCCTGGATATGCCCAGGTTGCCCTGTCTGTAAAAAGATATTTTCCCTTCAAGGCAGGGTTTTTGATCCCCTATGCTGACAGGTGTCAGTTCAAGTCCTTTTTCCTCTAAGAATTCGACAATTTTATCATGGAGTTCGCTGTTTTTACAATAAATGGCCAGATCCCTGTTAAACCCCGGATCGGTATAGGCATTCATTGAAAGAAGCAGATCAAGGCTCCGTCTTTGAACATAGGATTCAAACCCCAGACTAAGCTCGGTATCCTTTTCCCCCCACTGGGTCAGTGGCAGCAGGGCAGAGGCGATGCCGCAGCGGATTTTACCAAATTTAAATTCCTTATAATCCTTGCGCAGCAAATCAAAGGTGCACAGATCGGCTGTGTTGAATTTGGCCTCCTGGACCTTATTAAAATAAACATCCTGCTCCAGGGGGCAGGATTTCATGAGAACACCTGCAATTTTTTCATCCTTGGGCGTCACCCGCCCAGCTGCGGGATCCAGATTCACCGTGTCCAGAAGGATAGTCCCGCATAGCAGCAAGGCCAAATGCTCATCAATAAGGTCATGGGTGATCAATCTCTCGCCAACCAGGGTGGTCGTGGACCCCACTGGCTCTATCACTTTTTTGCCGGCATGGGGGTAGAGGTGCTCATCCCTATGGTGATCCAGAATAATAGCCACCTTGTCCCCATATTGATCCAATGAACCCGACAATTTATTGTGATCCACCAGGACCAGGCCCGTCACCCGTTTCACAACATCTTCAAAGTCCATATCATCCAGGAAGATAAGGTTATTCAAATCAATGCCGGCCTGGCCAAAGACCCAGACCGCTTCGGTCCTGAGCTTAAAATCAATCCTTAAAATAGGCATAACAGGCACAATGGTTTTATCGCTTTCCCTGGCTGCCATAAGATAGGCATAGGCAATGGCGGATGCCATGGAGTCCAGGTCAGCGGCTTCATTTCCCATGACAAGATGGTCAATTGATTTGTAATTGATATCTGTTTTGGATTCAAGCAGATATTGGTTTAGTTCATGGAGGGCCATATTATTCTCCTGTTATTCTTTCTTACCTTTCTTTTATTAACAATCCGGTAAGGGCTTCTAGGAGTCACCTGTTTGCCAGAAGCGTCACGGGCTTTGCATTCATAACTTTCCGGGATGCCGCCATGGCCGTGCCCATGCAGACAAATGTAGTTAACAATAAAATCAATAGGGAAGAGATCAGGTCAAACTGCCAGAGGCAGTCAAAAAAATACCAGGAAATTGCCCGGGAAAACCCAAAGCTCAAGAGAACCCCAAACAGTGAGGCTGTAAACCCTATAAATCCAAATTCCAACAGGGTGATTCCCTGAATTGCTTTAAAGTCAGCCCCCAATACCTTTAACAGGTTGACCTGGTTTTCATTCTTCCGGGCCTCGTGGCGGACAATGGAGAAAATAGAGACCAGTCCTGCGGCAATGGCCAGCCAGGCCATGAACCGGATGGACAAGGAGAGCCGGTCGGCTATATCCAGCAGGGTGCCGGCCATCTGGGTCACATCAATGATGGATACATTGGGAAAGGCGGTAACTATTCTGTTTTTCAACTCCTGACGATCCTGTGGGGCCACTTGGGAAACCGCCGCCAGATAGGTTTTGGGGGCATCATTTAAAACCCCGTCCTGGAAGAGCAGAAAAAAATTAGGCTGAAAGCTGTTCCACCTGACACGGCGCAGGTTCACCACCCTCCCGGTAAGAGGAATACCCTGGATATCAAACCCGACAATATCTCCCAGGGACAGGCCATATTGTTCTGCAAAGGA
Source organism: Desulfobacteraceae bacterium (assembly GCA_003353855.1). GTDB lineage: Bacteria > Desulfobacterota > Desulfobacteria > Desulfobacterales > Desulfobacteraceae > NBML01. The sequence goes on along the minus strand of PIVS01000057.1, from coordinate 4,856 downwards.
TAATGCAACGGAGATCTCAAAGGGGATAGACTCAAAGGACCAGGGAATTTTGGACAGGGGTCTTCCCTGGACAATGGTTTCCGAAACATCCAGGCTGCTGCGATGGGAAAAATTAAACTCCAGCCGTCTGCCCCGGGGCCGGATCTGTCTTGCCCCTGACTCTTTGGATTTGGCCTCTTTGGCTCCAGCCCCTTGCGTCTCCCCATAAAATGGTTTTTGGTTAACACTAAGAATCCGCCCCCTGACCATGGGAGAAATATTGGCAAGCTCTGCATCCTGCTCCCTGATAAAATCAATAAAGGACTGCCTCTGTTCATCCTGGATATCCACCAGGAAAAAAACGGGTATTTTTAAGCCATCGGGCCGCATGATCTCTGTTTGAAGTCCCTTCTGGATCTGGGGTATCATGGAAATCAAAAAGGCACCCATGGCAATGGTGACAAAACAAGACAAGGAGGACCACTTGTTCCGGTACAGGTTCCGGAAGGCTATTTTCCCCGTAAGATGGCGGGTGTTGGAAAGGGTTTTGCAGCCGGCAAAAATAAGCCAGCCCATACCGGCCAAAAAGACCATGGCCAGGAGAAACCCCATGGCAAAGAGACCCCCGTTTTTCACAGAACCTGCCACCACAACCGAAACCAGGAAAAAAGCCGTAAGCCCGGGGATAAAACTTAACCCCTGCCATGGGACCAGCCAATGGGTTCTGCCTCTCCCCTCTTGTTGAAGAAGGATCAGGGGTTTCACCCCAAAAATACGGACAAAAACAGGCAGACAAAAAACCAGGCTGCCCATGCCCATTCCCAACGCCAGCACAATGGTGACAGGATCTGTGGTCAATTGTATATGGCTGGGAATCAGCCCCTTAAAAATAATGGGGAAGGCAGGAGCCACCAACAGGGAAATAAAGATTGCCAGGACAGAGGCCAGGGTGCCCAGCAAAATAAGCTGAAAGCTGAATAAAAGATAAATCTCCCGCTGTTTGGCCCCGACACTCATTAAAACAGCCATTTCCCGTTGTTTCATGTTCAGATAACCCCTGAACAGATAAGAGGTGGCAATACCTGCCAGAAACAGGGCCACAATACTGACCAACCCCATGTACCCGGTAAAATGTCCGGTAATCCGGCCCAATCTTTGGTTCACATCATGGCTGTCATAGACATTTACCCGGGGCTGGCCCTTGGATATCTCATAAAACCCCTGTTCCAGTTTTCCGGCAAGCTCTTGAACATCGACTTCCCGGCTGAACCGATAATAATATAGATAGCGAATCCGGCTCCCGAATTGGATCAAACCGGTCCCTTCCAATTGGCTTATTCCCATATAAATTTTAGGGGCCAGCTCAACAGCCGTCAGAGACCTGTCCGGATCTTTCTTAAAAAAGTCTTGGATAAAAAAGGTTTTATTCCCCAATTCTAGGGGGGTATTCACCTGGGCATTGGTTCCCAGCCATAGGGCATGGGCCGTATCCCGGGTCATGAACAATCCCGGGCCGGTTTGAAGATCTACTGTTTGACTTTCCCCCTCCCAAGAGAAACTGCCGTAGAGAGGGTAAGAATCATCAATTGCCATCACCCGAACCAGGCGGGCATTATCCCCGGCCTTTACCATGGTATAAAACCGAACCAGCCGGGCATGAACCTTGTCCGGCCCCATCACCCTGTCTGCCAGTCCCACCTCCCCGGGGTTCAGGGGGCTTGGGGCGGACAACACCAGATCTGCCGTCAATATCTCCTTTAAATTATCCTCCAGATGACGGTTCAAGGAGCGGCCAAAGGAATGAATGGCAATAAACCCGGCAAGTCCCAGGGACAGATTTAATATGAAAAAGAAGGCAAATCCCGGGTTTTTCATCAACTCCCGCACCCCAAGACGTATCCAGAGCATCAGATAAGTCTACCCCTATCAAGGGTGCGGATCTTCTGGCATTGATCGGCCAGATTTGGATTGTGGGTTACTACAATCAGGGTTTTATTTTCATTTTCCACCAGGTCGAACAAGAGCTGTGCCACCTTTTCACCGGTCCTGATGTCCAGATTACCCGTGGGCTCGTCGGCCAGAAGCAGAGCCGGTTTTATGATAAGAGCCCGGGCTATGGCAACCCGCTGGCATTCCCCCCCGCTGAGCTGTCCGGGCAGATGGTGTTGACGATTGCTTAACCCCACCTTTTCCAGCATACCATCGGTCCGCTTGCTTATCTGCTCCTGTTTGAGAATTTCCAGGGGCAGACTTATATTCTCCCTAGCCGACAAATGGGGCATTAAATGAAACTGCTGAAAGATAATCCCGATTTTCTGGGCCCTATAGCGTGCAAGCCGGGTTTCCTTCATGGTACACAAATTCTCACCATCCAGAATCACCTGGCCGGTATCAGGATTGTCCAACCCTGCGATCAGGGAAAGCAGGGTGGTTTTTCCACTGCCGGACTGACCAATAATGGCATTGGTTTCACCTCGTGCAAGATTAAAGCTCACCCTGTTTAAAACCTCAATGATTCCAGACCGGGGCTGGTGAAAAGATTTACAAACCTCTTTAATCTCAAGTATCATAATTGCTCCAGAATATAGGGAAGTATAGTTGCAGCAATTATTTTATGCCCTGCACGGTTGGGATGGATGCCGTCTGCCTGGTTCAGCAGAGGGTTGCCTGCAACATCTTTTAATAAAAAGGGGATAAAAGACAGATGATGCTTGTCCGCCAGAAAGGCAAACACATCTCGAAAGGCCTTTGAATAGTCCTCTCCGTAATTGGGAGGAATTTCCATACCGGCCAGGATGACCCGGATACCATGGGCCTTTGCCAGAAGGATTGTCTTGTCCAGATTTTGGGCCATTTTACTGGTGGACAATCCCCTTAAGCCGTCATTGGCCCCCAGGGCCAGAACCAGGACCGAAGGTTTTACCCTTAGAAACCACTTGAGCCGGGAAAACGCACCTGCGCTTGTGGAACCGCTGATGCTGCCGTTGGTAATCTGAAAATCCAGGTCCCCTTTTTCTTTGAGCATATCATTGATAAGGGCAGGATAGGCATTTTCCGGTTCCACCCCAAGTCCTGCGGTAATGGAATCCCCAAGAAATAAAATCCGGGTACCAGACTCTTCTGCCCAAACCATGGAGGGGCTTGCCGCCCACAGCCAGACCAGACCGGCCGACATAAAAAAGATAAAACAAGATCTTAAAAAAACCTTCATGCTTAGGGTGCTAATCCTCCGGAAAAATAGGTCTGGGGTTCTTTTCTCCTGGTACAATTTTCATCAATGGTTGAACAGGCATTGGTTGAACAGGCATTGGTTGAACAGGCCTCGGATTCATTAATAGCATCCTTTGGGATTCGCCCTGCATAAACAGGCGGACCCATGAGCACCACCTTCTTTTCAAACCCGGGGGCCGGTTGATTCCTAATTGCAGGTTTTGTGATATCAATAACAATAGGAGACTCCTGTACGAGCGCCCTTGTGATCTCTTCGAGAACAATTCCCGTTGTTAAAGTGGGGCTAAAATAAATAAATGATAGGTTTTCAGATTTCATTTTGAGGTTCCTATATAAACTATTTAGAGTTCCACGTATTAAATTTTTCCGGTTTTTCTATTTTAAGCATGTTTTTCCCATCTGATGTTTATTCTGTCTTGGTTTAATCTATTTTGATTTAACTGAGCAGGGGTCCCATGTATTCAAATATTCCCAGCGCACTTTCGTGCTCCCGCTTGTTTTCCACATCTGAAATTTTTTCAAAATTATCCCTGATTTCTTCAACTGAGATAGCTCTTTTTGCATTTCCAAGGCAAAGGCCATCTCCTGAAACAATGGTTGTCCGCCCATACCACCCTGCGCCCATGGCATAGATCTGTCCGGTTGCTCTGTTTTCCTGGGAACATAGATAAAGCGCCATGGGCTCATTGAACTGGGGATTCATTTTATCTTCAAATTCCGGTGGAAAAATATCGGTGGTCATGCGGGACCAGGCCGTGGGTGCAATGGTGTTGATCTTAATGTCATATTTGGATACTTCCAGTTTCAAGGTATTCATGATGCCCACCAGTCCAAGCTTTGCAGCTCCATAATTGGTTTGACCGAAATTACCGTAGAGTCCCGAGGTGGATGCCGTGAAAATAATTCTGCCGTAACCATTCTCCTTCATGGCTCTGACAGCAGGCTGTGTCACGCAAAAGGCACCCTTAAGATGAACATTGATGACCAGATCCCATTCCTCCTCGGTCATTTTCATGAAGGACTTATCCCTGACGATACCGGCATTATTAATCAGAATATCCACCTTCCCATAGGTATCGACAGCTGTTCCTACAATATTTTTCCCACCCGCCATGGTGGCCACAGAATCGTAGTTGGCAACGGCCTGGCCCCCCGCCTTGACAATCTCTTCAACCACCTTGTCTGCAGCGGAGCTGTCAGCCCCCGAACCATCCCGACTGACTCCCAGATCATTGACAACTACTTTTGCGCCCCTGCGGCCAAGTTCCAGGGCATACATTCTCCCGATGCCCTGCCCGGCACCGGTTACGATTGCCACCCTTCCGTTAAAATTAATTTTTTCCATTTCTTGCTCCCTGTTTAATGGATTTCCTGGGCGATTTCCCACCCATCTTCTAGGCACTGGCTAAAAATATGATGTTCCTGCCCCTGGGGCGGGTAATAATATCCCCCCCATCAAAAAGATGCTGGAGGGTGACAAGTATCCACCCCCCCTGTATAGACCGTTTAAAAAAAGTTGTTTCAGGATAAAAGGCATGGAATATTTCCCCATAGGAAACCCCCTTTTTCCCAGATCTTAACACCAATTGGAAAAGATCTTTGGTTCTTTTTTCCCGGTGATCAATAATTGCTTGAATTCTTTTCCC
>PIVS01000496.1 GCA_003353855.1 Desulfobacteraceae bacterium | reverse complement strand
GATAATCTTAACCCGTCTCATCATCTGACGGATCACCACTTCTATATGCTTGTCGTTGATTCGTACCCCCTGGAGTCGGTAAACTTCCTGGACCTCATCCACTAAATATTTGGCAAGGGCAACTTCTCCTTTAATATTCATAATATCCTGTGGATTGGCACTGCCGGCAATCAAAGGATCTCCCGCTTTGACATAGTCACCGTCATATACAGTTACGTGCTGGCCCTTGGGTATGGAATATTCTTTCTTTTCTCCAACATCAGCCGGAGTAACCGTTACCTTCTGACGCCCCTTGGTGCCCTTGGAAACCAATACATAGCCATCAATTTCGGTGAGCATCCCTGGATCCTTGGGCTTTCTGACTTCAAAAAGTTCAGCAACCCGAGGCAAACCACCGGTAATATCCTTGGTTTTAGTGGTAGCTCTTGGCAGCTTGGCTATAATTTCACCGGCCATGATATTATCATCTTCTTCAACCGTCAGAATCGCATTTACCGGCAAATAATAGCGGGCCGGTGTTTTGCCGCTTTCCAGTTTAACGGCTTTTCCCTCTTTGTCCCTGAGGGTTATTCTCGGACGGATTTCAGAATCCTTACCTTCAATAATTGTCCGGCTTACCTTACCGGTAACCGGGTCAATCTGTTCTTGTACCGTATTGCCAACTTCAATGTCGGAAAAACGGACACGACCGGTAACTTCCGTAATAATCGGTGTGGTAAAGGGATCCCAGGTAGCAATAATATCCCCGGGTTCTATACTCTGGCCATCCTTGGCATGGAGAGTTGCACCGTAGATAACGGTTTCCTTCGCAAGTTCACGGCCTTCCTTGCCTGCGATGCTAATACCCCCGCCCTTACGGTTCATGACAATCACTTGATTGTCCGATGAGGTTACGGTGTGGACATCATCATTGAATTTTAGCTTGCCGCCAACCCTGGCTTTAATTTCAGCAACCTCGACCTTTCTGGAGGCGGTTCCACCAATATGGAAGGTCCGCATGGTGAGCTGTGTACCCGGCTCACCGATGGACTGGGCCGCCACAATACCAATGGCCTGTCCAATTTCAACTGTTACCCCATGGGCAAGATCACGACCATAGCACCTGGAGCACACTCCGTTTCTGGAGTTACATGTTAACACCGAACGAATCTTTACGTTTTGAACTCCGGCAGCTTCAATGTTGATGACATCGGCTTCATTGAGTTCCGTATCGACCCCAACAATGAATTCATCGGAATAGGGATCCACAATATCTTCCTGGGTGACTCGGCCAAGGATTCTTTCTCCCAGCGTCTGGATGATCTCACCACCCTCATACAGGGATTCCACTTCAATTCCGTTAATTGTACCACAATCTATTTCAACAATGGTGCAATCTTGTCCGACATCGGCAAGACGTCGGGTCAGATATCCGGAGTTGGCTGTTTTAAGGGCTGTATCGGCCAGGCCCTTACGGGCACCATGGGTGGAAATAAAATACTGGAGAACTGAAAGACCTTCCCTGAAGCAGGCGGTGATCGGGTTTTCAATAATCTCACCGGAGGGTTTTGCCATCAATCCACGCATACCAGCCAACTGGCGCATCTGATCCTTGGAACCACGGGCACCTGAATCCGCCATTATATAGACGGCGTTCATCACTTTGGAAGTGGAAGCATCTTCTGCTCCGGTGGGGTTTTTCATGATTTCCATCATGGCATTGGCAATATCGTCCGTGGCCTGGGCCCAGATATCAACTACCTTATTATACTTTTCACCCTGGGTGATCAACCCTTCTGAATACTGGTCTTTTATATCTTCAATATTTTTTTCCGCACTGGAAATAAGATCCCATTTTTGATCCGGGATAATCATATCATCGATGCAGATGGACAACCCGCCAAGGGCGGAATGTTTGTATCCGATATCCTTGAGCCTGTCTGAAAGTATAACAGTTTCCTTGAGTCCTATGTTTCTATAGGCATAGTCAATCAACCTGACAACGGAAGATTTGTCCATGAGCTTGTTTACCAACTCAAAGGGCAGGGTAGTTTTACGCTTATCTACCTTAAAAATTGTATACTTATCACCCACCATTCGGACATCGGTGAACTGATCCTTTTTCAGGCCGAACAATTGCTCTACCACAACGTCGGATACCTGGAAAAGATTTTTAAATTCCTTCCGGGTCAGAATACCGGTTTCACCCCGGCTCTTCTTAATCTCATCATCTGAATATTTCTTTAAAACCGTGTCAAAGTTTTTACCGGCTTTCAGCTCCGCCAGAGCTGCCTCACACTCTTCAATTGAATCGGTACGTATACGGCTTAACGCCAGAAGCGTATCACCTGGAATGGTTTCCCACAGAAGAATACGGCCCGTGGTGGTTTCATAAACTTCATCGTCTACTCTAACCTTGATTTGGGCATGCAGTGCCAATTCCCCTGCATCAAAGGCATACCGGACCTCGTCAAGGCTGCAAAAAGATATCCCGGCCCCTTTTTGGTCCTTTACCGCCCTGGTCATATAATAGATTCCCAATACAATATCCTGGGTGGGGACGATGATGGGCTGTCCATTGGCCGGAGACAAGATATTATTGGTGGAGAGCATCATGATCCTGGCTTCCAACACTGCCTCAAGAGACAAGGGCACATGTACTGCCATCTGATCGCCATCAAAATCGGCATTAAAGGCGGGGCATACCAGGGGATGAAGCTGAATCGCTTTTCCCTCGATTAATACCGGCTCAAAGGCCTGAAATCCAAGTCGATGAAGGGTTGGCGCCCTGTTGAGCATAACCGGATATTCCTTAACAACCGATTCCAATGCATCCCAGATCTCAGGCTCTTCACGTTCCACCATTTTTTTTGCACTTTTAACCGTGGAAACCAACCCTTTTTGTTCCAGATAGTTATAAATAAAGGGCTTGAACAGTTCAAGAGCCATTTTCTTGGGAATTCCGCACTGGTGAAGCCTGAGCTCGGATCCAACCGTAATAACGGTACGGCCTGAATAATCAACACGTTTACCCAAAAGATTCTGCCGGAATCGGCCTTGTTTCCCCTTTAAGGTATCGCTCAAAGATTTCAGGGGACGTTTATTTGTCCCCGTGACAACCCTGCCATGCCGACCATTGTCAAACAATACGTCAACAGATTCCTGGAGCATTCTTTTTTCGTTACGAACAATAATGTCAGGAGCATTCAGATCCACCAAACGTTTAAGCCGGTTATTCCGGTTCAACACTCTTCGATAAAGATCATTCAAATCAGAGGTGGCAAACCGCCCTCCTTCCAGGGGCACAAGGGGTCTTAAATCCGGCGGTAAAATCGGGCAGGCCGTCAGAATCATCCGTGTTGGCTCTATCCCTGAATTCAAGAAGGCATCAACTACTTTCATCCGTTTAGACATCTTCTGCTGCTTGGCAACAGACTTTGTCAAACTGATTTCCTCTTTCAGCATATCATGGGTGGCCTGGAGATCAATCTCACTCAACAGCTTGAGTATAGCTTCAGCACCGATCCCGGCCTCGAATTCCTCGCCAAAGGTTTCCAGAGCTTCATAATACTGATCATCGGAAAGCAGCTGCATTTTTTTGAGGCCGGTCTCCTTGGGATCAATCACGAGATAGGAATCAAAATACAGCACTTTTTCAAGATTCTTTAATGTCAAATCCAGTACATTTCCGATTTTACTGGGCAGACTTTTCAGGAACCAAATATGGGAAACAGGAGAGGCAAGCTCAATATGAGCCATTCGCTCTCTTCTGACCTTGGATTGAATCACTTCAACCCCGCACTTTTC
>PIVS01000495.1 GCA_003353855.1 Desulfobacteraceae bacterium | reverse complement strand
GAATTCAAGGATCGAATTGCACACGTTTGTTTGAAAGACAATATTCGCTCCACCCAACGGTTACCCTTTTCACTTTGAGTCCCTTTGCTTCTCTTTCTCCACAAGACACCAAATCGTAATGTACGTTCTGCAAGGTTGTTGGTTGGGTCAACTTCTCAGATGTCTTGAGGTCGCGGGAAAAATTGTTTTTGATTCTCGAGAAATATCTGGAACGGGTCAGGATATTGTCCTCGTTAGGGCAGAGCCAGTGGTTGGGGGAACGACACCAAACTGGTTGACAAGGCCTTGGCAAATATAACCACCCATGATATTAGGGTGTTTTCTTGAAGCAGATTTTTTGAACCAGATGTTTTCAAAATTGAGGATATTGCGTGGCCGATATTAGTCATAGATTTCATGATCTGAGGACAACCGCATAACATTGATAACCGGAAGCGTTCGATTACCTGTTAATCGGGTTCACAAATAAACTGCAAACCTACAATATTTTTTCACATCATAATAAACGGAATATCTATGACATATACTGTGTATCAAATTGATTCATTTACCAAGGAACGGTTTACCGGAAACCCTGCTGGTGTTGTCATCAATGCGGATAATATGGATGAAAATACCATGCAGAAAATTGCCCGGGAAATGAACAATTCGGAAACTGCTTTTGTTTTGGATGGAAAGCCGGGGGAATATGATGTACATCTGCGTTTTTTTACTCCGCAAATGGAATTGAATGAACAAGGACAACCCGAGGTCGGCCGGATTATCGGGGATGCTGTTATTGTGTTTAAGACTACAATCGATTTATAGGCAGAATTTAAAATGAAAACTATTCAGACACAAGAGGCGCCACTACCTCAGGGACACTATTCCCAGGCGATAGTACACACAGATACAGTTTATTTGGCAACGCAGATCCCCATCAATTCACTCGACCCTAAGAAAAATCCCGGGTCTGTATCAGACCAGACACAGCAATTTTTTAAAAATCACAAACCTGCAAGAGGAATTATTCCTGTCAGCAACCTTCATAAAGGTTACAATGTTGCGATGGATGTAATTGCGGCCGTAAACATCCCTTAAGCTGGATTGATTCCAGGGTTGACAAGCCCATGGGAATAGTTTAGGAATGGTTAAACCATTTGATTGGATGGAGAAATATTGCATATCTATACCCAGGGAATCATATATGATATATACAATGATTCAAGGGAAAACTACTTGAAGATTTTTGCCGGATCTACAGGTAATACAGTGCAAATAAAAATCTAATTATAAAAACAATATTTAAGGAGTTGTAAAAATGGGTCAACTGAATCTTAGAGAGACGACATCCGTCTCCTATGAACGGGCAGAGGTCAATAAGGGATATACAGATTTTTCCCTTCGTATCAATCTTACCACAACAGATATTTCCATCAACCCCATTGAAGAGGCTGTAAAGGAAAAATTTATCGGCGGCAAGGGGTATGACCTCTGGATGATGTGGAATGCAGTCTCAGGGGATACCAAATGGGACTCACCTGAAAATGCCATCTGCATCTCATCGGGCCCCCTTGGCGGAACCCCGGGATACCCCGGCGGCGGAAAAAGCATAGTAACCGCCATTTCTCCTTTGACCGGCGTACCCATCGATTCAAATGTGGGCGGATATTTTGGTCCCTACAAAAAATTCTCCGGTTTTGATGTGATCCAGATTGATGGAAAGGCCAAGGAAGAGACTGTGATTCTCATTGACGGCATTGAAAACAAAATCAAGGTGTTTTCAGCCTCTGACCTTCCCGAAGATTCCTATGAAATGTCTGCTGCACTGACCCATCATTTTGATGAGGCAAAACCTGTCAATGTTTCTGTTGTAACAGCCGGACCGGGTGCTGAAAAAACCTATTTCGGATGCTTAAATTTTTCCTGGTGGGATGCGGGACGAAAAATGGTCCGGTACAAACAAGCCGGCCGGGGCGGCATCGGCACCGTGTTCGCCGACAAGAAAGTCAAGGCAGTTGTTGCCCGCTACGGGTCCGTGTCAATGAAATCCAACAACCCCGCCGACCTTGATGCACTCAAAAAAGTAACAAAGGCCCATGCCAAGGAAATTTCCACCCTTGACCCCAAGCAAAACAGAATGGCTGTTGTTGGCACCACCCATCTGATTCCCATCATGAATGACCATGACTGCCTGCCGGTCCACAATTTCAAATTTGGTTCCCACCCGGAAAGCAATGTCATTGGTGAAGATGTATTCCAGCATATCTTTGACAAGGGATTTGACGGATGCTGGAGGGGATGCGCCGTAGCCTGTGCCCATGGGGTAAAAGACTTCTCCCCCTTTACCGGTCCTTACAGGGGCACCAAGGTTTTTGTGGACGGACCCGAATATGAAACCGTGGCCGGATGCGGATCCAACTTAGGGATCTTTGATGCCCAGACCATCCTTGAAATCAATTTTTATTGTGACGCCTACGGCATAGACACCATTTCCGTGGGGACCTCCATCGGATTTGTCATGGAATGTTTTGAAAACAATCTTATCACCCTTGAGCATACAGGCGGAATGGATTTAAGCTTTGGTAGCCGATATAATACATTGGAACTGATTCACCAGATGGCCCGAGGCGAAGGGTTTGGTGCCATTGTGGGCAAAGGAATCCGCCAGATGAAAGCCATCTTTGCAAAGGACTTTGGCGCAGACCTGCCCTTTATGCAGGACATTGGCATGGAATCCAAAGGGCTTGAATTTTCCGAATATATCACCAAGGAATCCCTGGCCCAGCAGGGAGGTTACGGACTTGCTCTCAAGGGTCCCCAGCATGATGAAGCCTGGCTGATTTTTCTTGATATGGTTCACAATTTCATGCCCACCTTTGAAGACAAGGCAGAAGCCCTTCACTGGTTTCCCATGTTCAGAACCTGGTTCGGCCTGTGCGGTCTGTGCAAGCTCCCCTGGAATGATATTGTGCCCGAAGACAATAAAAACACAGAGGAGCCGGCCAAGGTTGTCAAGCACGTTGGATGGTATTCAGATTTCTTTTCCGCCGTAACCGGCCGCAAGGTGGGTCCAGACGATCTCATCACCATGAGCGAGGCTGTCTACAATTTCCAGCGGGTCTTTAACCTGAAAATGGGATACGGCACACGGGAACACGACACCGTTCCCTATCGTTCCATGGGCCCTGTAACCGAGGAAGAGTATCGATCTAGGTTCCAACGCTATGACACCCAGCTCATTGAAAAATACAACCTGGATATTTCCGAAATGGATACTGAGGCCAAGGTAGCCGTTCTGCGGCAAAAAAGGGAAGAACAGTATGAGCTGCTCAAGGATGCGGTTTATGCACGCCGAGGCTGGACCTCAAACGGCATCCCCACAGTTGAAACCGTCAAACGACTGGGCATTGATTATCCTGAAGTTCTGGAAGTCCTCAAGAAAAACGGGGTTGAATAGGCCAAAGGCCTTTACATAATGATAGAGGTTGATGAAAATAAAATGCAATGGTCAGAAGAAATGACCATTGCATCCATCCTGGAACAAGTGGAGGATGCCAAGTTCTGTTCCGTGGTCCGCCTCAACGGCCGGCTGGTGTCCAGTCCCAAATTTTCAGAGACAAGGGTCCCGGACAATTCAATCCTCCAATTGCTCCCCCTGGTGGCCGGGGGATAAAACCCCTTTGGAATAGATTTTGCTTTTCAAACGACTGTCTGTCTGTTACACCATGGTAACAGACAGACAGTTAATATTTTTCATAACCCAGAAAAGAGTACACTATTGAAACGATTACTTTTATTTTTAAAG
>PIVS01000494.1 GCA_003353855.1 Desulfobacteraceae bacterium | reverse complement strand
AGCATAGTGGATGCTTCTTTTATGGAAGTGATCGGTGTCCTCAGTTCATGGGACACATGGCTTACAAAATCAGCTTTTAAGCCATCCAATTCTTTTAAACGCCTGCACATGGCATTAAAATGCAATGACAGATCCTGGATCTCTTTTGGGCCTTTGACCCTTTGGATTTCTTCAAAATGCCCCTGGGCTATTTCCTTGGTTTTTTTTTGGAGGTGGGTGATGGATTTTGTAATTGCCCGGGTATTGAAGATGGTGATCATTATCCCGAAAAAAACCGTCAGTACAGTCGTAATAACCGTGACAATAAGAATCTGGTAACTCATCTGGCGGGACAAATTTGTTTTGCCGGTGATAATTCCCCTGGTGATGGAAAGAATTGTTTTCAGATTCCCGTCTGTGGTGTTTAGGAAAGGAGCCCTTTCTTTTAAAAAAAGATCCGTATTAATATTTTCCCCGGTTTGAATAAGGGAGGAATTTTGTTCAAACAGGACCAAATAGCCGTTAAAAGCAGCAAGAGATTCTTTAAGAAGGTCATTTTGTTCATCCGTCTCCATTAGCTTAGTAAAAATTTGAAACTCTTTTTCCATATCCATTTTCACATCCAAAAACCGGTTATAATAATCAATATCCTTGGATACAAAATATTTTTCTCCAAATTTAACAAGGGAGGCAAAAGAATCCAGGATACGATCCCCGACAATAATGCTTTCCTGGTGCTTAACAACAATTTGGCTGGTAACTTTTTGGAGCCTTGTCAAATTAAAACTCACAACGATGCCAAGGATAAAAACGAGCAGCAGAATGATAACATTCCCTATTACCAGACGTTTAAAAATGGTCAACGGTATCATAATAGTTCAATCTCGAAGCTAGTCAATTACTTAAAAATATCAGGATATAAACATATCATCCGGAAAGCAAGATTCTTTATTAAAGGTCATTGGTTTATCCCTGATTTTGCATTGGAAATGCAGTGTTTCATTCTATGCAACGCAACATTGCAAATGATTCATTTGACGCAATATAAAAAATAGTCCATTTTAGGATAATAGAAAAGCACTAAACCGATCATATAAGGAGAATAAAATGGGTAACAATTATTTTAATACTTTGCCCCTGCGGCTGCAGCTTGAAGAATTATCCCAGTGCCGGTTCATGGACACTTCCGAATTCAACGGAGTAACTGCCCTGAAGGGCAAAAAAATTGTAATTGTGGGATGTGGTGCCCAGGGACTTCACCAGGGGCTCAATCTCCGGGACAGCGGCCTTGATGTATCCTACACACTGAGAGCTGCTGCCATCAGCGAAAAACGGCAATCCTGGAAAAATGCCACGGAAAACGGATTTGCTGTGGACACCTATGAAAATATCCTTCCCATAGCCGACCTTGTTATCAACCTGACCCCGGACAAACAGCATACCAATGTCATTGAAGCAATTATGCCCCTGATGAAAAAAGATGCCTGTCTCTCCTACTCCCACGGGTTCAACATTGTGGAAGAAGGCATGAAAATCCGAGATGACCTCACCGTGATCATGGTGGCTCCCAAATCTCCGGGCACCGAGGTCAGGGAAGAATATAAACGGGGTTTTGGCGTCCCCACCCTCATTGCCGTCCACCGGGAAAATGATCCAAGAGGAGAAGGTCTGGAGCTGGCCAAGGGCTATGCAGCAGGCACCGGAGGACACAGGGCCGGCGTGCTCATGTCCTCATTTGTGGCGGAAGTAAAATCCGATCTCATGGGCGAGCAGACCATTCTCTGCGGCATGCTCCAGGCAGGCTCTTTGCTCTGCTATGACAAGATGATGGAAAAGGGAATGGATGCTTCCTATGCCTCCAAACTGGTCCAGCACGGCTGGGAAACCGTTACAGAGGCCCTGAAACACGGCGGGATCACCAATATGATGGACCGGTTGTCCAATCCGGCCAAAATCATTGCCTTTGATCTGGCCGAACAGATCAAAGAGATCCTGGCGCCTTTGTTCGAAAAACACATGGATGACATCATGACGGGACATTTTTCAACCACCATGATGGAAGACTGGGCAAAGGATGATATCAATCTGCTCACCTGGCGGGCCCAGACCGCAGATACCCCCTTTGAAACCTCCTCTTCCATGGAAAAGGAAATTGCCGAACAGGAATACTTTGACAATGGTATCCTCATGGTGGCCATGGTCAAGGCTGGTGTAGAACTGGCATTTGATACCATGGTATCCGCCGGCATCATTGAAGAATCCGCCTATTATGAATCCCTCCATGAGGTTCCCCTCATTGCCAACCTCATTGCCCGGAAAAAACTTTATGAAATGAATGTGGTCATCTCCGATACTGCCGAATACGGATGCTATCTCTTTGCCCACAAGGCAGGCCCCATGCTGAAAAATTTCATGGAAGCCATTGATACAAATGTCATTGGCAAGGGACTTGAAATAAAGGACGCAGGCTGCGACAATCTTCGCCTGATCCGGGTCAACGAGGCCATCCGCGCAACCAGCGTAGAAAAAGTGGGTAAAACCTTAAGAACCTATATGAGCGCCATGAAGCCCATACTTTAACCTGTGTAAAACCCTAAAAACGCCGTTTCAGTAGCCAAAAACCCTGGAACGGCGTTTTTTTGTCCATGGACAATTGCCCGGGAAAAATGATACCATGCCCGTAAGACTATACCCATTGTCACTTGCACTCATATGGGGGCACCTATTAATATTATAATCAGGGTTTTCAATGGATTTTATTAAATCAGTCACCCCACCTGCCACCTTTCCCCCCCCTGGGTTTCACCCGGTTCGTCGGCATTGCCGACAAGGGATCATCTGGCCAATAATGCTTGGGATACCTTCCCATTAAATCTTTTTTTACTGCCCTATAGGTGTTTTTCCAGAAACTTTCCAAATCCTGGGTAATCTGAACAGGGCGACCCGCCGGGGAGAGCAGATGAAGGGTGACAGGTATCCGGCCCCGGGCAATGGCAGGATTTTTGGTCAGGCCGAACATCTCCTGGAGCCGGACTGCCAGAACAGGAGATTCCAGGAGCCCGTTATCATCCTCATATTTAAGGGGAACCCTTGATCCCGAAGGTACAATAACATGTGTGGGAGCATGGGTTTGGATGGTCTGCTGCTGTTCCCAGGTCAGAAGGCTGGTCAAAGCAGAGGACAGGTCCACCTGCTTTAACCCGGCCGCCGAGTGGATATTTTCCAGAAACGGGCCCAGCCATTGGGACAGGTTATCTCCCAGGGCTGTGTCTGACAGGTCCGGCAACTCCTCAAAATGGCCACCTTTTTTTAAAAACACGGCCCGCTCCCGGAGCTGTATCAGCGTCCGGGTCCAGGGCAGAATATCCAGACCTGCCTCCTTGATTCCCTGGATCAAACAGGAACGAATCGCATCGGGATCAGGATTTGTCACCTTTGTCTCCCCGAGGACAAGCTTGCCGTAGGTGGTCTTGGAAACTGCCCGTACCGACCGGGTCTGTTTATCCCAGAAGAACTCTTCAATGATCTTGATTTGATCCTTAAAATCGGTTTCCAGATCTTTTTGGGAATAGGGGGCTGCCAGGAAAATCCCGGCATTGCGCGGGTTGCCGTCCAGATGAATGGCAACGATATAGGAAAGAAAGGACAGGGAATTGGCTGACCTGAAAAACGCCCCGCTGCCCGATGCCATTAGAAAGGAATTATCCTTGTTGTTTCGTTTCTTGGCCACCCGCTCGGGCCAGGCAAAGGCCAGCACAGATCCTGTAAGAGCCATGTCGGTGCCAATGGAATTAATGTTAAGGTTTTTTCC
>PIVS01000493.1 GCA_003353855.1 Desulfobacteraceae bacterium | reverse complement strand
TCTCATGGCCTGCCTCCCTTTTGTTTATGGCTCTGAATTGTATTTCTTATACAATTTAATCCACGCTTGCAAAAAAGGCAGGTTATTTTCACTTTACGTGTCAACCATAATATCTATTAGATGCGGTACCGCAATTGTTTTGCGGGGAAAGCAGGGAACGGGGAAAGGCTTTTTTGTAAATTCTTTTGGCGCACTCCTGGGTAAACATTTCATCCAGCTTGCTCAGGCGAATCAGGTGACCGGCCGTTTCAACCTTCATCTGAAAAATGTTCTTCTGGCCTTTGTTGATGAGGGATTTTGGGCTGGGGATAAACAGGCCGAAGGGGCGATAAAAAATATTATCACGGAGCATTTTATTACGGTTGAACAGAAAGGCAAGGACATTATCCGTGTCAAAAATAATGTTAATCTGATTTTGGCTTCTAATAACGATCGGGTAATTCCGGCCGGTCTTGAAGAAAGGAGATTTCTTGTTCTGGATGTAGCAGACACCCGGCAACAGGATCATAAATATTTCAAACCCATTGTGGCTCAAATGGAAAATGGCGGTCTTGAGGCAATGTTTTGTGATCTTTTAAACATGGACATATCCGGTGAGGACTTGATGACCTTTGAGCAGACAGCCGGGTTATTTGAACAGAAGCTGCACTCCATGACTACGGTCCAAAAATATTGGTATGAACAATTGGCTGACGGTACCCTGCGGCCTGCGCGTTATCGTGATTTTGATCAATGTGGTGACTACCCAGGTCTTTCTGATTGGAGTGGTGAAATCAATACCGTCGACCAGTATGAGGACTATCTTGTTTTTGCTGATAACTTGAAGGACAGGTACCCGCTTTGTGGGCAACAGTTTGGGATATCCCTATGCAAGATGTGCACGGGTGCAAAAAAAGTTCGGGCAAGGAAAAATAGAAAAAGAATCAATATCAGACGTTTCCCACCTTTAAAAGACTGTCGGACTGAGTTTGACAAATGTATTTTTTGCCCACTTTGCTTAAAAAGTCCAAGGCAACACCCTCTCCAATATACCGTAATGGAAGATTTGGAAATTTCACATTGGTATCTCCCATATAGTGGAATTTTGAATCTGGTAAGAAAAATAAGATAGATACAACATCTTGTGCCCGGAAGAATTGCAAAAAGGCGAGAACTACACGTTAAAGTAGTCACTACAACCCAGATAAAAATACCGCATATTTATTTTTCAGTCCTGCCTTTTTTGAAATCACAGATAGCCCCAGATTATACCATCGGCCAGCATGAGGGAAATAATAAAACGTTTCAATTTCAAGCCATTTGGGTGTTTTCCCACTTCGACGGAAAAACAACCCGGCAGCAAATTAGATTGAAGATCCCGATTCATCCCTCACCGAATCAAGGACTCGGAAAGGGATGAATCGGCTATAGAATTGTCTTACAGAATAGGGTTCATTTTTTTACTTTTTAACGACATTCACATCAGAAAGCGTTTTCATGAAGGCCACGATTGCGTCCTCTTCATCATCGGTTAATCCAAGATTACCCAGTTCGTCGGTATTAACATTTTCAGGTACTTCAGGAGCTGGCCAAACTTCAACATCGCGGGTATTATAAAAATGAACCACTTCTTTCAGGGATTTAAAAACACCGTTGTGCAGATAAGCCTTTGGAAAATTATTGTCGTTCTCCGGCGCTTTGGCCACGTTTCGAAGGGTCGGAACCTTGTGTTTACCCATGTTTTCTCCTGCAAAGTCAGCCCATTCGGGTCGGGTCGCAAGAAAACCACCCAAACCAGGATCAATCCAGTCTGATCCAAGAGGATTGATCGGGTCGCCGTTATCAAGAAAGACCTCATCCATATTGTAGAAAGGATTTTTAGGATTTTTAGGTGCACCCAGGTTGTCAAACGAGAAATCCGTAAATAAAGCTTTTAGTCCAGCGCTGGGATGGCAGGCTGCACAGTTTCCCTTGTCCTCACTATTAAATAATTCAAGTCCCCATGCTTCCTGTTCCGTCAGTTCAACCTTCCCTTCCAGATAAGAATCATATTTGGAAGAAAACTGGTTGACTTCCGATGAACCTTCATAAGCGGCGATGGCCAGTCCGATGCGATCATAGTTCGCATCGATCTTATCGGGTTCATAACTGATCGGATCTCCCCAGACAACTTCCCAAAGCCCGGCATATTTTGAGGCCGCCACCTGCTCCAATACCGCCTGTTTGCTGGCGTTATTCATTTCCACAGGATTCAGAAAAGGCCCCAACGCTTGATCCGCAGCCGGATTCCCGAGACTCTCACCGGTTGCCCGGCCATCCCAAAAGTTGCCACCAATAAATAGTCCCTCCACGTCATCGTAGTGAAAAATGGGACTAAGGGTAGCATAAGCCGCACTCGGTGGTTTACGGTTTCCAAAGCGTTGAGGAACCGCCCCTCTGTATACCGCTCCATGAAGGTTAATGCCGGGTAGAGGCCCTGTCCAACCTTTATTGGGGGCGTGGCAGTCTGCACAGGACATCGAATCCGGATCTGCAATTTTGTCAAAAAATAATTCTTTACCTAATTGTTCCATAGGATCAAGCATTGAATTCTTGTCTTTAGTTACACCAGAACCTACACCAAAAATAACGAATGCGAAACATAAGAACATCATAGTCCCAAACATTTTTTGAAACTTCATAATCATTTCCTCCTTTTTTATTGCTATTAATAAGTTTTGGCATTTAACTTTCCAGTTTTGTTTTCTCAAATTAACAAAACAAAAAAGCCGAGTAGCCACATAGGCAACCCGGTTATCTTTTAAAGATCCGTGGTTTTTCGCACTTGCCTCACGACAAGTTTGGCTTTATCTTTAAAGCAGTCTAATATTTATTTTTATAAGAATCGTTTTAAGAACAGGCGGAACAGAATTCAATATGAAAAAAAGTTTAAGTGATTCAATAAGCAAGCGTTTGAAATTCAACAAACCCGGTTAAAATTAAAGCACACTTTGTTGACTTTGTCAATTAGATATCTAATTTTTTAGTGGGAAGAGATAAAGGTACTACGCTTCTGATCAAGTAATTTGTCTATTTTTGTTTCCAAAGCCCTGCTATTGGGCGTTGATTTCTTTTTCCAGTAGTGGGATCGCATCATGACCACTCAGGGCACTACTTATTTTCAAAATTATCCGTTCGATATTTCTTGGTTTTACGAACTTTAATATCAGAAATTGGGAGAGTCCGATGTCTATCATCAAACACTGACACTTCCTGTATAAATGGCGATTGATTATTTTTCCAGTACTCAGAGATGCCCAGAATCTTGCGGCGACAATATGTATTCAGGGCTCAAGCCTGATAAAATATAGATCCCCCCATATATGGTATATGACACTTTTTCAGCGTTGAAATTTCAATTCAATTATATAAGCCAGTGGTGGTGTTACCGGTAATATTTTTGTATTCAACAATATAATATATACATCACATTTTTTTCAGATCCAGGCAAAATAACTTTCGGAGCCTGGACAAAATCTGCTCTATCTCCAATAAAATTTAATGGAAAATTTGCTCATTCAATTGTAATTGGTCAAATATAATTGAATATTTCTTTACACAACTTCGAAACATTGATACTGATTTTAGATCAATCTTTCCATATATGATTTTTTAATTTTTTTCGGGAGCAGAAATGGACTCTAATAATCGGGTCATAATAATTGCAACTGATTATCCCACCAATTATGATAAATATTTCAGGAACCGACTTGACAATCTCATGAAAAGGGCTGTAAGGCACAAAGACCGTTTTAAAGAAATTGACCTTCCAGAG
>PIVS01000492.1 GCA_003353855.1 Desulfobacteraceae bacterium | reverse complement strand
AATACTTTTTCCAATCTGCTTGTCGTCTTCATAGTGCCAAATCCTCTCTGATAATTTTTCTGGGTCCGGCACCACCGGCAGGTCTCCAGTCCTTTGCATCAACCAATTCTTCATACCGATCCTGAATACCAAGCTCCTTGAGACGCTCCCAGATCAGTCTCCAGGCACAGTCGGTTTCCGGCCCGATTTCACATTGGCCATTGGAAGTACCGCCGCAGGGCCCGTTCAAAAGGCTTTTAGAACACCTGGATACAGGGCAGATTCCGGCTGTGATTCCCAGCATGCAATCGCCGCATCCCTGACATCTTTCCGCCCATACTCCCTGGCTGAGGGAGGCTCCCATGAACTTGGTGTTGACCGCAGGATAGACATGGGCTTCCTTGAATCTTGCGGCAATTGTCTGAACTCCGCATCCGCAGGCCATTGACAAAACTGCATCTGCAGAATCAATATAGGCGGTGAGTTCTTCAACATATTCCGGGTCACATTGTCTTTCCAGGGTAATTTCTTTAATATCAATGGTTTTTCCCTGTTTGAGACTGTTAAGGTGAAGAGCCGAGGCCAACAAGCCCACTTCCTTTCTACCGCCGGCAGCACAGACGGTGACACATTCGTTACACCCGACCAGAAGAATCTTGCTGTAAGGCGCCAGATACTGGATAATTTCCTGCATTGGTTTTTGTTCTGCTGTTATCATTTTTTATCTCCAAATAATTTTATTTAGCACTTTTATATTAACTGGCGGCCTGGGTTTCAGACTTGGTTTGTTTAACAGGATTCGGGCCCAGGTTTTTTATTTTTTCGGTAAATTCAAGGGCGGTTTTTGCAAATCGTTCTCCCATGCCGGCGGACATATTTACCATGGCCACCCGATCGGCTTCCCAACCCAGGTCTTCTAAAATCTTTTTTACCCGGTCAACCCGGTGCTTGGCCCGGGTATTACCGGTTTTAAAATGGCAGTCTCCTTCAAGACAGCCGGCCACATAAACTCCGTCAGCCCCTTTTTCAAGGGCTTTCATTATATGAATAGCATCCACCTTACCCGTACAGGGCACCCGGATGATCTTTACATTGGACGGATATGATATTCTTTTGCTTCCGGCCATGTCGGCAGCTGTGTATGCACAATAGTGACAACAGAATGCGACAATTTCCGGTTCATAATTTTCCATTAGTTAATCCCCTCAAATAATCCATCTAATTTTGCCAGAATCTCGTCGTCTTCATAGGCCAAAAGCTGAATTGCCTTTGCCGGACAGTCCGCCGCACAGACACCGCATCCCTGACATTTGTCAGGATCTATCTGGGAATACCCGTCTGCGTTAATAAACGGGATGTCAAAGGGACATGCCCGGACACATACCAGACAGGAAGCACACTTATTACCATCCACCTTGGCAACGGCAGCTCCCAGGTTAATCTCCTTTTTGGCCAGAAGGGTCTGGGCCCGTCCGGCAGCAGCAAGAGCCTGGGTAATACTCTCCCGAATGGTCTTGGGAGAATGGGTGGTGCCGGCAATGTAGAACCCCCTGACAGCCATGTCAACGGGCCGTAATTTCACATGATCTTCCATAAAATAATGATCCAAAGTTCTTGGCAGATGAAACATCATGGCAAGGTCTTCCGTGGTTTCATCATCGGCAACCAATCCGGTGCTCAATGCCAGACAATCGGCCTCAATTTCAATTTTCTGCCCAAGAATAAAGTCATGGACGCTGACATAAAGTTTGCCCTCTTCTTCCCTGACCTCAGGTTTTGTATTCAATGAATACCTGATAAATTTAACCCCAAGATTACGGGCTTCCCTGTAATAATCTTCCTGGAACCCATAGGTTCTGATATCCCGGTACAAGACAAAAACTTCAGTTTCCGGATTAATTTTCTTAATCCGCAGTGCATTTTTCATGGCCGCCTGGCAGCAGATCCTTGAGCAATTAGGATTGTTTTCTTCCCTGGAGCCCACACATTGAATCATTACCACCTGGTCCATGGCTTCCACTTTTTGCCTGTCATCTTCCAGCAGAGAATCAAGCTCCAGCTGGGTGACAACAGAATCAATAGTACCTAAGCCGTATTCATTGGGCCGGTTGGCAAGGGCGCCGGTTGCAAGGACGGTGACGCCGTGGTCAATCTGCATATAATTCATGCGCAACCCTGTTTGAATACCGGTTTTAAACAATCCCGGCATCCCGCTGTGGTCAACAATGATGGAACGGGTCATGACATGAATATTGTCATGGGCCATTACCTTCTCAACCAGGCTCGCCACAAAAACTGCCACATCATCCCCCTCAATGGTTCTGCGGATGGATCGGGCCAGTCCCCCAAGGGCTGGAGCCCGTTCAACAAGATAGGTCCTGATGCCCTGGTCTGCAAGTTTCAGGGCAGATGTCATTCCTGTAACACCACCGCCGACCACCAAAGCATTCTGGCTCATTGGCAGGGTATTATCCATGAGCGGACGACTTTTCCGAACACCGCTGATACCTATCTGCATCAACTTATAAGCTTTTTTCTGTGCTTGTTCAGGCTCTCCCCTATGGGTCCAGGTATCCTGATCCCTCAGGTTAACTATTTCAACCAGATACCGGTTAAGTCCCACCCTTTTTAGAAGATCCTGGAATTTGCTTTCATGGGTTCTTGGGGAACATCCCCCGATAACCACCCGGTTGATTCCATGCTCTAAAATCAGGGATTCAATCTCGGCCATTGATTCGGCAGAACAACCGTGGCCCACGGCTTTTGCGATAGCCACATCCGAATTTAATTTTGCACGATCAATTACCTTGCTGACATCAACCACACCACCGATATCGACTCCACAGTCACAGACAAAAACACCAATTTTTGGCGTTTGCCCCGACACATCCCGTTCCATTGGATAGAGGTCTTCTATTTTTTCATCCACAAGAATTGTCGGAAGATCGGCAGATGCCATGGAAGCCGCAGCACTGGCCTGTACCATGGTTTCGGGAATATCTTTGGGACTTTCATAAACACCGCAGACATAGACACCGGGTTTGGAGGTTTGAACCGAGTTAAAATGATCGGTCTTTGCAAAATTATGTTCGTTCAGATCAATCCCCAGCTTTGTTGCCAGCTCAATGGTGGTATCCCCTACCCTGAATCCGGTGGAAAGAACAACCATGTCAAACTCTTCGGTTGCCTGAACAGCCTCTTCCTCCAAAGCATAGGTAATGGAAAGATTTTTGGTACCGGAATCTTCAACAATTGAGTGGGGACGGGAGCGGATCATTCTGACACCGTATTCATCCTTGGCCCTGTTGAAATATCGTTCATAATCTTTTCCATGGGTCCGCATGTCCATGTAGAAAATAGTTGTTTCAATATCTTCTTCAAAACGTTCCTTGGTTACCATGGCTTCTTTCAGGGCATACATACAGCAGACACCTGAACAATAGGGCACATCAGCCTTATTGATACCCCTTGAGCCGACACATTGGATCCAGGCGACTTTTTTGGGCCGTTTGTTGTCCGAAACCCTGACAAGACTTCCCTGGAAGGGACCTGAAGCAGACATGATCCGTTCATACTCAAGACCGGTCACAACATTGGGGCATTTTCCACTTCCGTAATTGTCCAACACCTTTGGATCAAAGAGTTCAGCACCCACACTCAATACCACAGAACCCACGTTAATAGAGGTCTCCTGGACTTTGTCCTGGGAAAGGATTGCATTTGCCTTGCAAACTTTTTGGATTTGGGTAATATCCTCTACCTTGTCCATGTCAATGGAAAAGGCATAGGGGGTTGCCTGGGGATATCTCATACAG
>PIVS01000491.1 GCA_003353855.1 Desulfobacteraceae bacterium | reverse complement strand
AACCAGAAGATCAAAATTGATAATTTTCTCTTTTTGAAAATCCCTTATATCGGAAAATTCAATTGTCACCCCCTTTTGGGCCAATGTTTTTGCAAGAACCATCCCGCACCGCTGGGTGTGACCTGTCTGGCTATACCATAAAACAAGGGCACGGCCCACCTGGCCTGATTTCATGGGAAGATTTGCCTTTGTGGAACCGATGGTCACACAGGAGGGCAAAGGGGTGACGGACAAGGCAGCGGCTGCCAGGAAGCTTTTTTTTATAAAGGTTCTTCTGTTGTTCAAACTTAACTCCTCTCTTTAAATTGAGACCACCATACCCTTTCATTTCAAATTTTAGTAGAAAATAATAACCTATTCCGGGAAGCCGGTAAGATTTTCCTTGTTAAAAAACAAAATACTTCATAAAATTGGCCCCATGGTCACCCTGATTTTTCGTATTTTGTCATGAATATAAAACGGGTGGACAGAATCCCCGTTCTGGAAAATTTAATTGGATATGCCGGCATGGCCTATATTGAGACCGGTTGATAATATATCCTTCTGTGGAGAGTTGCTAATACTCAAAGTGTCGAAAAGTTCTTTAGGACGTTTCCAATTATCCAATAATGGACCAATAGGTTGTCCAAAATCATTATATCGCTGAGTCATGCTTCCCTTTTAGATATAACTACCCAGATGTTGCATGTTAAACTTTTGTAATGGGACAGCCATGGATGCCCTGTCCCATCTGTTTAATTATCATATAATATTCTACCATATTGGTTTGGCTACTGTATGAACTTTAACTTTTTTATCCATATCAGAAACGAAATATGTTCTGAACCAGTTGTTGCCTTTAGGTACCAAAAATAAATTCTGTGCTCAAAACGTACGGAACCAAATCATACTATAGTTCATATCACTAAAAGCCACACTGTTTACCAGTCATGGTTTCAATCTCTACCTTGATCACTGCTGTTCCTTTTAGCATTTTTTCCGGAAATTCGAATTCCTTATCGGAATACTGAGCCATGATAATGTTAAGCGCCAAACGTTTTTCATCCAAATCTTCTATAAAACCGGCTTTGCCTGTGCCGAAAATACTCTGATATTTCATATCAAAATCACATGGTTCTTCTGATGAGAGTGTTTCATATAGCGTGTCAAATTCAAAACATACATTTGGATCTTTTCGTAAAAGATCAATTTTCAGGCCTTTTAAGGCACCGTGAAAATATAAGGAATTTGCATGAAACCCAAAAGAGAGCGGCAGTATGTAGGGCCTATCCCCATGATTCATACCAAGTCGGCATACAGAAGATTTTTCAATAATTGTCTTTAGCGTTGGTGCATCAGTAATCACTCTATCTTTTCTTCTCATTTTACTGGACATGATTAATCCTCTCTTTAGATAAAATTTGAATACATTGGAAAAGATCATATGATAATATTGCACTCATTTAAAGTGCCAGTTTTAAATAATTTAAAGGGTACAGATTTCATATATAGAATGGGTTTTTGCTTTGGTAAGTGATTGTTCCAACGGGACCTGTTGTATTCAACCGATTACCTGTGCAGGAAAATTTAAAGCAAAAAAAAACCTCAAGAATATGTCTATTTATATTGGGTTTCGGCTGGAAAATAACGGTTACTTTATTTCCCAATATCATAGAAAATAATTATTATCGTGAATACCTATAACGTTGCTATATATTAAACTTGAATTGAGAAGTTGGGGTAATATACCGGCCTCACGGACATCCTGGAATGGGTTGGCAAGATTTCCGGCATTGATGATGATGTATATGCTTCATTCAGCTCGGGCGGCACGCCTGGGAGAGTCTCCTGTGCTGGCGTTTGACTCAGCCACCATCTCGACCTATTCTGAAAATCAGTCGGAGGCACGGCGGGAGGTCAACAAGGATGGCAACTGACTCAACACGATCAAGCTTTTAACCTTATATTCCGTGCAACACTGGCAGGTATGTCCAGCACTTGTCCGTTCGACCCATCCATCTGCGGAGCAACTTCGCTTAGAATGCACCAGTTTAGCCGGGTACGCCAGCGATCATGCAACGGCAAGGTCGCCGGTGAAAAAGAAACGATCTCGCGCCGTCTGTATCTGCATGTTTACTATTCTCCCGACAACGAAGCCAAGAAAGAACTCGCCTTCCGTGAGGACCTGCTTGAACTGAAAGCGCAAATAGAAGGAGAAGAAACCGAATTCACTAAATCAGCGCAAAAGAAAATAGACAAGTACCTGACCTGTTCCAGAAAGGGGCGTGGGGGACAGCTGAAGGTGGAATTCAATGATAAAACCATTGCTGAAGCCAAGAAGTACTTCGGCTACTTCGCCTTCGTAAGCAATCAGGCTATGGATACCTTTGTCGCACTTGAAAACTATCGGCTGCGAGAAAAAATCGAAGAACTCTTTGCCGTACAAAAGGGGAGGCTCGACGGTGCTCGACCGCGCACATGGTACCCAGACAATCTGCGTGGAAGACAATTTACACAATTTGTCTCGCTGGGCTATCATTGTTTCCTGACGAAAAAAATAAGGCAAGTGCAAGCCAAGCTCGGTAAGAAAGAACCCGGAAAAACCAAATCACTTATCAAGCTCGAAAAGAAACTGGAAAACTGGCTTGCGCAACGCTCTCTCGCCCAGGTCCTTGATTGGTTCGACTGCATTGAAACCACAAAGGTACAGACTGCCATGGGCACCTATCGATGGTCCACCGAACCAGTGGCCAGAGACAGGCTGTTCTTGAAGTACTTGGGATTAGACACCAAATAGTGTACGCTTTACCCGACTTTCAGGTTAATAAAGGGGTTACAAATGTTCTGGATAATTTCATGTTAGTCTCCTTCTTTTGTTCAAATTATTAATATTTACTTCTTTTGCTTCAGTATTTCCGAAAAATCAGATTCTTTTAAATGGAGATGTAAGATCCGCCGTACCTCTTCTATTGTAAGCGGATGCCACTGACTTGAATGATCACAAGGCTGAACGATAAATTCCGATTCCACATAATCCAGGTGGGCGCTTTCATAGGTTACGATGCCATCAGTGCCTTTTATGGGATCACCGTCACCCTTAACTGCAATAATGGAGTGGCCTTTTATCCCTTGGGCCAACTCGATTTTGCTCAAGGCAATCAAAGCCGGGTTATCAGGAGACATGCTGTCGATACTGGTGAAGGTTTTCTGGTGGTGCCATTTGTCCGGGATATTTTCTTCAGGTATTGCCGCCATTAAATCCGATGTAGTGTTAAGAACCTTTGCAGGAAGGGACACTAATTTTCTTATAAGGTTCTGTACCCACTCTGTTACCAAGCTGCTGCCCCTGTGGGGGGTAGAGATAAAAACAACTCTTTCCACAAAAGGCAGCGACTCGAATACAGAGGCCCTTTTAATATTCATGCGCTGTTCATCTGAGACCTCCAGTTCATCCAGGCCTTTCCCGAGAAGACTGCGAATGATTTCATCTCCGGTGTCTGTCGCAGTCAGTTTGGTTAGCAAGCCACCCTGGCTGTGACCAATCACTACCATATGATTTAAAAATGGATCATTCCCGTCCGGATCCAGAGACTTAATTTTTTCTTTTAATGCGCCCCTGAAGTATAGGGCAGATAAAGTTAGCGGCTGATTGCTGTCATAGAAATAAAGCCAGAATTGAAACCGGTCTCGAATGATAGGATCCGCCATGAGGGTATTGGCCATTTCAACCCAGGCAACCGGGTTGCTGAAAGTACCGTGGACAAAAACCACCGGTACCTTACCGGAACTATTGGGCATAATTTGATACAGCCCGGTATCAAA
>PIVS01001029.1 GCA_003353855.1 Desulfobacteraceae bacterium | reverse complement strand
ATAGTTCAACGGTAATTCCACAAATCAATTTTTAAAATATATTCTGGAGGTAAGTCCTCAACTCCAATAGTCAAAGGCTGGAATCTGGGTGTCTGAATCATCATAAATCAATTCAGGGTGAACCGGGGTAGGTGGAGGAGGATCATGGTTGCGTATATCCCAAAGTCCCAGATGCCGTAAAATCATTTCTATGATTTCAAGTTCTTCAATAAAACTAATGATTTTCATTGGTCCCTGGTATTTTTTGCAAATCAATGGATTTACTTCATACACTTTCTGAATTAATCAAGCCCAATTTTTCCGGAATTTTTTGGAAGACATTGGGCTCGGTATGATAGCTGGAATACCATCATCGGTACCAGTTTTTTTTCTCAAGCCTCTGGATTTGTTCGAATAGAAACCGTAGTACCTGACAGTCTGCTCATATCTACCGGGAATGTGAGTCACCAGTTGAGCAAGCCAGTCCAGAGCATTAAAAACTTTTCGGGACTTCCCATCTTTTGAAGTATAAACCAGCTTGGCAATACCGTCATTTGATTCTTTTACCGAAATATAGATCAATCTTTCTTGAGAGAAACATGCACGGATAATATATTTGGCCAGAATACTGAAAACCCATTGGCGGTGGGGAACATTTTTCAAGACATTGGTAAGAAGCCATTCGCCATATTCTACAACCCTTTTCTGATGGCAAGATGGACAAAATTGCCTAGGCTTACAAGAGAATGCCAATAAATATTCATGTTCGATATGCTGCCCGAGAAATATCCCCGATAATTGAAAGCCTTGGTGGAACAAAAGAATCACCACTACCAGGGTTCCGGGTAAAATTGCTTGATGGCAACTGCATCGAAAAAACCCATCATAGAATAAAAGAACTCCGGACGCTGGCAGCGGGTCCGTTACCGGGCAAATCCCTTGTTGTCTA
>PIVS01000490.1 GCA_003353855.1 Desulfobacteraceae bacterium | reverse complement strand
ACCCTGAAGGTGATTACGATGGATTGGGTTTGCGCGTCGTACGTGATGCTGCGCGGTACAACGTCATCCGGGTGGCTGTTGCCGTAGAAGTCGATGAAGTCGCCGGTCACTTCCGCGCTGTTGCCATTGTCCCATCTGTCGATGGAAGCGATGAGTGTCTCAATGTACAACTCCATTTCATAGCCTTCGATAATCTGCACTGTGAAAGCCTCGTCGGCTGTCACGGACGCTAACGCGCCGTCAGGCGTAGTTGACCACTTGAAGCTCGTCTGCTTCGTCTGCTCCGGGAGAAGCAGTGGGATTTCCCTGGTCGTTCCGGTCAAGAACGTACTCTTGTCTGAGACCTTGTACTGCCGTGGCGCTGTGTCGAAGTAGGTAAATTGAGCTTCAATTGTCTGCTGCGGCGATAATTCAGGATTAATTTCGCAGCTATTTTCTATACCATTGGTGATGTTTTCGCAATCACCGGACCATTGTACGCTTTGATAAATCGGATCCTCGTGGTGCACCTCTAAGGCAAAGTTGCCGATTCGACGGGGCACCAAGATGGAGCCTGAAACAGGACCGCTTTCCACCGAACCTGTGCGCCATGTAACTGGCGAGACAGGTGAGACGATACCTCGGCCAACATTGTCTATCGTGATTGTGTTTATCGTGATGGTTGTCATTGGGGTTGAAAAGTTTGCCGTAAAGCGGCTGCCTGCCTCAATAACCATCTCACAAAACTCCTCCGCTCCACAGTCGCTGTTATCCCAGCCTGTAAACTCAGCGATTTCATCGGCGATTGCTTCTGCCAGTACGACATCACCGTAGTCCACAGTCGCCTCACATTCCCCTGTGTTATCTGTATTACATATTTCGTTGCCCTGTTCATCCCTGAGAATCACATACCCATCGCCGA
Organism: Desulfobacteraceae bacterium; assembly: GCA_003353855.1. Taxonomy (GTDB): domain Bacteria; phylum Desulfobacterota; class Desulfobacteria; order Desulfobacterales; family Desulfobacteraceae; genus NBML01. Next base: position 2,920 of record PIVS01000490.1, on the reverse strand, counting down.
TGCTTGTGATCGGAGGCTTCACCCCAGTGCTGACAAACTCTGCCCTCACGTTGCCTTCACCAACAACTATCTCATAGATTCTGTCCGTTTCACCGATCCCGCCTCCGTAGGGCAACTCTAACCAGCGCACAAACTTAGTGTGTTCACCGGCAATTGCCTCTGCCCGTAGGACAGCACCGTGGTCCGCATAGACCGTACATTCCCTTCTCCCCGTATCGTCAGTATTACATAGTTCGTTGCCCTGTGTATCCCGGACAATTACAAGCCCATTCACAAGCTCATCGCCAGCGACCGTGAACAAAGTCATGGAAGTATCGGCACCAAAGGGCAGGAAAACAATCGCTACTGTTGGCTGGTGTCTTTGCTCCCAGGCCTTGAAAAAAACAGCTTCATATTCGTTCATTTCAGGGGCGTATAACACATCATGACCGCGGGCGTAACTCCCGCCACCTCCCCCACCGGGGTTTTTTATTAACCAGCTGCCACTGAGGGCGGCTCCTCCTCCGCCGCCGTAGCCACCACCACCCTGCGCACCGCGCGAACACTCACCGCCCTGACCCCAATATTCCCCAGTTTCATCATTTATTAACTCGTAGAGAAATAGATCTGTATTTTGCCATGGGAGGTATCCTTCATGCTTAATGCCACCACCCTGCCCACCGAGCCCATCAAAACCCGCTCCACAGCCTCTGCTACCACCGCCACCCTCACCTGCGTCGCCACCTTTTCCTGGCCCATTACCTCTACCATTGAAGCCCTCGCCGAATCCCGAATCAAGATAATTAGCGATAGCTATGCCTCCCGATCCGCCGTCATAGCCAGAACCTGCGGGAATAGAGTAGGATGCGCCGCCGCCGCCGCCACCCGCCACTAAGTTAATAGCCGCAGGCAAGTCAGTTTTGGTCATTATTTTTGGGAATGGATATTCATCGACCACCAACGTTGATGTACCACCACCTCCTCCTCGATTTGTTCTCCAACCTTGATCCCCTAGGAAGTAGGTAAATTCATTATAGGTAGCAAGCGTTGCGAGTGTTAAAGCGACGCCACCATTTCCCCCTTTGCCGCCAGTATTTTTTTTACTGTATGACTGACCGCTTGCGCCGCCCCCCCCTACGGCCACGATAGCAAAGGGGAAATCATAGATACTGCCATCGAAGTCATCAAAAAGTTCCGGCCTTAAGTATCTGACCCAGTTAAGAAGCTGCGCGTCCAGAATGGCCTCAGACCGATCGTCTGGAAGAAAACATACAACATTCTGCTCTTCAATTATCGAACAAGGCTCTATCGATTCGGCTTTAACGCTATAAGTGCTAAAACCCAACAAAATGCAAACACTAAGAAGAACAGCGTAAATAAAAACTTTAATCTGAGAATATTGATAAATGCTCATGATATTATCTCCGTTTTGTTGCAAACATGACCAATTCATGATTGACTGTTTCTTATAGAATAGCTAATGAATATTAAAAACAGATTAGTTGAACATTAAAAATCTCTAATGTAGGGTAAAATTGCAGAAAGGATTGAACCAGTAAAGTCGCTTTTACCATCTGCCGTGTTTCACAAGAACTATTAAAAGCTGGCAGTTACACATCCCCTAAAAAGGGTGGCTTGCTGGGGAAGGATTGATCGGGAGAGTCACTGCAAAAGTGCTCCCCTGCTACCGGGAAGCGACTTCCATCTCACCTTTCAAAATGATCAGGGTGGGGGTGAAGTTCATAGGTGGCATCAGCACTGAACCGGCGCATTTGATAAAAAATATCATCCAGCCGGCCAAGCATGTCATTCTCAAATTTGGCATCAAATAGTCTCAAGCATACTATTTGACAATAATCTTGAATTTTACCAGGTTAATTTAAATTCTAATCAAAAAAAGGATGATTAATACGAAAAATGAAGACGCAACAATAACAATTTTTTCATCTATCTTCAGGCCATCTTTGAACGATCTTAGTTGCAAAATCCTCAGAATATGCCAGGTATTTATAAAACTGGTGAACAAGTAAAGCATTAGGGTAAATTGGGTGCCTGGTGTGGAGGGATCTGGGGGCTGCTTTATTTAGCATTGGCATTCCTTAGATCAGCATTCTTCAGTATGAAAAAGATATTAAGGCATGAAGATTATGATGAAACCAAAGAAGAAATCGAAGCGGCCGCGCATAAGTTGAGAAGTGAGTTTTTTCATTGGGGCGCTTCGACGCATCCCACCTGCCATCAAACCAGCTTCCCCTTCAAGAATTTTTAGAAGCCGATACTGTTCCCATTGTTCAAGTTCCTGACCCGATTTAGCATGAAAGGCCCTTCCAGCTTTCCACAGATATTCGATAACATGAATAATATCAAAGATGATCTTGAAATTTACCCCTTGTTTTTTGGCCATACGCTCTAAAATTCGCAGTTGATTATTCTCTCCATCCACCAATGCAACCCACTGTTTTTCCTGTTTGGGATCACGATGGGAAGCCTCGGAAAAAGCTGATTCAATAACCTGTTCGGCTGATTTTTCAAGACTTGCCCAGACACGCTTCTGCTCGGGACGAGGACTTTTTTCTTTGTGGGGCCTACTGTCATCTTCCGGAACCAGATCTTGAGGCGTACGCAGAAAAGTATCTATCGTATAAACAACTGCCACTGTAGCCATGCGCTTGGCATTTTTCTTTTCTCCTTTGGATAATCGGGTTTCCATCTGATGCTTGCGTTTTTGATGGGTGCCAGCACCAGAAAACGGCTATTGTTCACCACCTGCTGTAAAGCTGTTTTACGCCCTTCTTCCGTCCATCCGATCCATTCATCCCGGACGCGCATCCGCCAGGCAGGACTTGAAAACTGGAGACAACCCACCACCTCCCGCTGTGGCCGGTTTACGTAAATCAGATACTGTATGCGCGCCCCAAATGGCATTGCGTATCCCAGATAG
>PIVS01001028.1 GCA_003353855.1 Desulfobacteraceae bacterium | reverse complement strand
TGGGCCAGATGGCCGGCAAGAAGGAGCCGTAGCTGTAGTGTTCTCGAGACACCTTCCCAAGCTTTCTGTCAGGAGCATCGGCGATGGGTATGTGATTCTCAGGGATACACAGGGCAACGTACTATGTAACACTTACCTCACAGGGGAATGTTTGCCGATTGTGGATCACGGTCACGGTGATGTCGTACGGGCAGAAGCAATCGCCGATGAAATCGCTGAGTTTGCAGGCTGGGATAACAGCGACTGTGGAGTGGAGGAGTTTTGTGAGATAGTTGTTGAGGCAGGCAGCCGCTTCACGGCAAATTTTTTCACCCCAATGACAACCATCACGATAGACACCATCACGATAAACGATGTTGGCGGAGGTATCGTCTCACTTCTCGAGTCTGTTACATGGCGCACAGGTTCGGTGGAAGGCGGTCCTGTTTCAAGCCCCATCTCGGTGCCCCGGCGAATCGGCAACTTTGCCTTAGAGGCGCACCACGAGGATCCGATTTATCAAAGCGTACAATGGTCTGGTGATTGCGAAAACATCACCAATGGTAAAAATAATAGCTGCGAAATTAATCCTGAATCATCGCCGCAGCAGACAATTAAAGCTCAATTTACCTACTTCGACACAGCGCCACGACTGTACAAGGTCTCAGACAAGAGCACGTTCTTGACCGGAACGACCAGGGAAGTCCCACTGTTTCTTCCGGAGCAGACGAAGCAGACGAGCTTCGAGTGGTCAACTTCGCCTGACGGCGCGTTAGCGTCCGTGACAGCCGACGAGGCCTTTACAGTGCAGATTATCGAAGGCTATGAAATGGAGTTGTATATTGAGACACTCATCGCTTCCATCGACAGATGGGACAATGGCAACAGCGCGGAAGTTACCGGCGACTTCATCGATGTCTACGGCAACAGCCACCCGGATGACGTTGTACCGC
>PIVS01001027.1 GCA_003353855.1 Desulfobacteraceae bacterium | reverse complement strand
ATTTACAAGGCAGGACCATTATCTTCCCCGGTGCGCAGAGAACGTTGCATGAAATATCCATGGCAATCGTTGTATTCCTATTGGTTGTATTCCACTCGACCGTGGGCATCTCGGCCGAGGTGATTAAGGACGAAATCGAATCGGGATCTGCACTGGAAACTGCAGAAGATTGCTACCTGGTCAGTAACGGAGATGTCACTTGTTTTATGTTTCGGGAAAGCACGCGCGTTAATCTGCTCAACAAAACGCTGCCGATAGTGCAACAGCTTAACGACGAAATCGACGAATCCGATCCCATTGCTGTGATTGCACTGGGTGGAAGCGGAGGAAAAGGTATGGACGACTATGCTTTTTTCACCAAAACCAACGGCGGCAAAGGAGGTGTTGGTGGGGTGGCATTATCGGTTACGACGTTAGCCGACACTAATGATCTTGTCTATTACATCGGTTCAAAAGGAACCATCGGCCAAGACCTCTTAACGGGTGGAGGATCCGGCGGCGCTTCATCTCTGGTAGGTGAATTTCCCTTTCCTGAAATCGAATCAGAAACGCACGTCCCGTCTAACCTCATAGCGGTGGCTGGTGGCGGCGGCGGTGGTGGCTCAGGTGCCTGGACCGTTGGAAGCGGTCATGGCGGAGGGAACGGGGGTACTGCCATAGCCTCAATAGATGGTGATGCAACCGCGAACGGCAATAATGGCCACGGCCAGAAACCGGGAGAAGGTGGCAAAGGCTCGGAAGGTGGAGGCGGGCGAAGAGACTGTGAAGAAGGCTCCGGCGGAATAGGCGGCCGGGGTGGGAGTGGTACGCACCAAGCTGAAACTACCTGGCAGGTCGAATCCCTGCCGTTTGAAGGCCCATGGGGGCGTGGAGGAAACTGTTACGATGGCGCCGGCGGTGGTGGAGGCTACGGTGGTGGAGGCGCGGCAGGC
>PIVS01000489.1 GCA_003353855.1 Desulfobacteraceae bacterium | reverse complement strand
GAATATTTTTTCTTTCATCTCTTCTGTGGCTGTCTTCAGTGCATATGTAAGCTGCTGACCTTCCACTTTCTTGAGAATTTCCCGCATGGCCGTGTCATCGATACCGGTGAGATCCTCAAAAACAAACATCAGGTTCCGGATATCATTGGCCATTTCCGCATCATCTTCCTCAACAAATTCCATGACCGCATCTTCAGTTGATTTATCAACCCCATTAATAATATCCACGAGAACCTCCAGGCCACCCGCCTTTCCACCAGGGCCAACCGCACCGCTCAGTTCCATTTTTAAGGCAATATCCACATCCCTTACGACATCTTCGGAAATCTGACCCAGTTTTGCAATTCTCAGGGCAATATCTCCTTTTTGTTCATCGGGCAGGGTCATCAAAATTTCAGAGGATATTTCAGAAGGCATGTGGGCCAAAATCATGGCAATGGTCTGGGGATGCTCACCTTCCACATATCCTGCAAGGGTGCCGACGTTGACATTTCGGCTCCAGATAAAGGGTTTGTCCTGTTTCTTTTTTTCAAGATCATCCAGGATTGCCCTGGCATTTTCCCCTGTCAATGTTTTGGAAACAACATTCTTTATAAAGGAATCCCCTTCAACGATTATCTTTGATTCACCCTCAAATTTTTCAACAAATTCAAGGGAAACCAGCTTGAGCATTTCAGGGGTAATATGCTCTACCTTTGACATTTCAAAGGCAATATCTGCGATCTCCTGTTCACTCATTTTTTCGAACACAGAGGTGGCATAATCTTCACCCATTGCCATGAGAAAGACAGCGGCTTTTTGACACCCTGTCATATTTTCCGGATCCAATATACCTACCATATTTTACGACTCCTCTGTTTCGCTGACCCAGCCTTTGATTATATTAACGGTTTTGAAAAGATCTTTGTGGGCATAGTACTTGGCTTTTTCATTCATGGACATATTGCTCAGATAAATTGCCCGCTCACTTGTCGTCATTTTCTTTAAGAATTCCTCTTTTTGTTCTTCGGTCATCATCTCGAGGAACTCTTTTTGCTGATTACCATCCATTTCAATAAACTGGGGCTCTTTTTCCTCTTCCTCCAAAAGCGCCATCTCTTCGGGACCAGGCAATGCTTCCTGTTCCACTGTCACCTTGATATCCCTGACAGTTTTAATAATCGGACGGATCACGAAGAGGAACAGAACCAGAACCAGCAGTAAATTAGCAATGAGCCGGCCATATTCATTCTGAACCATCCGCCATCCGGTCAGGGCAGGTTCAGCCATCTCCATGTCACCAATGGATGCAAAGGGAAAACATTCCATGGAAACCTGGTCGCTTCGCTCTTCATTATAGCCCATTGCCTTGACAACTATATCTTCAAATTGTTTCATCTCCTCGGCAGACCGCGGCATATATACCCGCTTCCGGTTTCCGGCATCATCCACTTTAAATTCATATTTCCCGTCAATCACTGCTGCCACGGATAGACGATTAAGTACGGCCATGGGTTTCCGGGTTTCCCGGATTCGCTTGCTCACCTCATAGTTCACTGTGTCATCACGTTTATTGACCGTCTCATTGGTTTTACCCGTCGGATTATTCTCATCAACAATGGGATTTACACTGGAAGGAATCCCCATATCCTCTGTCAGCTGGGTAACCTTTTCAGCCTTGTTTTTACGGCTCCGGATAAATTCTCCGCCACGCTCAAAGGGATCATAAATTTCTTCGTTCATATCATTTTTTGAAAAATCCATTTCCGATGTTACCCTGACAATGGCCTTGTCCTGACCCACGATCCGTTCCAACATGGTTTGGATTCTTTTGGTCAAATTTTCCTCAAACCTTACCTTATACTGATATTGGGTATCGGCAAGGTTTTCAGCATCAATCCTGGCCTGTTCTGCTTCAGATTTTCCTTCAAAAAGAATCCGGCCGGTGGTATCCACGATGGTCACAAGCTTTGGGGTTAATTCCTGAACTGCACTTGCCACCAAATGGGCAATAGCCCTTACATTTTCCCTGGCTATGTCGGAATTGAGTTCCAGAAGAATTGATGCCGACGGTTTTTTGGTTTCCTCGACAAAAACAGAGTCCTTGGGAAGAACAATCATTACCCTGGCACTTCTGACCTCGTCAAATGCGGTAATGGTGCGGGACAATTCACCCTGGAGCGCCCTTTTTTTATTGATCTTTTGTACAAATTCAGTGGTCCCGAATTCTGACTTATCAAAAATTTCATACCCAACCCCACCCCCCTTGGGTATTCCTGACTTTGCCATGGTAAGCCTGACATCATAGACAATGGATTCAGGCACCATAATGGTGGTCCCTTCTCCTGTCAGCCGATATGGGGTATTTGACTCTTTGAGGATCTCCACCACAGAAGCGGCATCTTCTTTTGTCAGCCCGCTGTAAGCCGTTTTAAACTGGGTTTTATTTGTCCAGATAAACATGGTGGTAAAACCTGCGACCAGAACCATGACAAAAAGTCCCAACCCAATTTTTTTGGAAAGAGACAATTCTTTTAATGTTGTAATTATTCTTTCAATGACAGGATTCATCAGGCCCACTCCATTTTACCATTATATTGCAAAAAAAAATTTTTCCCATCTATACTTGCATACGCATAATTTCATTATAAGCTGTCATGGCCTTGTTCCTGACCTGGGCCAGCAGTTTCAGGGAGGTATTTGCTTTGCCCAGGGCCAGCATACCCTCATGAATTCCCATTTCCCCTTTAATCACGGCTTCTATTGAATCATCTCCCACATGCTGTTTTGAATTAACATCCAGCACTGCAGCCTTGATTCTCTCTGAAAATTCCGGACTCCGCCGTTGAACCCTGTTGGCCAAAGACTCTGTATTCAAAGAAATTTTACCATTTCCAATACCATTGATCTCTGTCATTTGCCTCTCCTAAATTATCTTCCGATCTCAAGGGCTTTCGCCACCATATCCTTGGTTGAGGACAAAACCGTAACACTGGCTTCATAGCTTCTTTTGGCCACCATCATGTCGGCAATCTCCGTCAAATGATCCACATTGGGCATTTTTACATATCCTGTGTCAGGGTCTGCATCCGGATGGGCTGGATTGTAAACCAGGGCAAAATCCTCCTGGGATCTGACAATCTGATCCACCCTCACCCCATTACCGTTTTCCTCTTTTTGATCCGAATCAAATTCAATGGGGCTTAACTCAATCCCGGGAACCTCTTTTCGGGCCTGTTTTTTTTCAATAACGCTTTTAAAGGAATCAATATCATCCCCCTTAAATACAACCATCTTTCTTCTGTAAGGACCGCCTTCTGCGGTGCGGGTGGTATCTACATTGGCAAGGTTTTCCGCTATGACATTAATCTTGGTACGATGGGCGGCCAATGCTGTGCCGCTGATCTTTGCTGCATTCATAAGATCCATGTCTTATTTTCCTCCTTCGTCAATGGAATAATTCAACATCGTCATTTTCCGCAGCAATAACTCCGCTGTAGTCTTATATTTGACATTATTTTCCATCAGGTTCATCATTTCAGTATCAATATTAACAGAGTCCAGATGATAGATATCCACCTCTTCGCTGTTCTCACCGTTCATTGAAAAGGAATCCCCCTGTGTGGACAAATGGCGAGAATGGGTTCTGTCCAGGTAGTCGGGTTCCTGGTCCCCCATGGCACGCTGCAATGTTTTCTGAAAATCCAGATCACTGGGTGCAAATCCAATGGTATCAATATTTGCAATATTGCTGGAAATCAAATTGTGACGTCTGGCAGATACATCCAGAGACTTGGCAATCACTTTGTGGGTACGGCCAAAAATTCTTGAATCTGTCATTTTCCTCTTCAC
>PIVS01000488.1 GCA_003353855.1 Desulfobacteraceae bacterium | reverse complement strand
CGCAATGAAAGGAAACGCATAATGGAACGTTCAAGACTTGTTTTTTCAGGCTCAGGCGGACAGGGCGTGATTACGGCGGCCATTATCCTTGCAAAGGCTGCTGCTATTTTTGAAGGAAAAAATGCAATCCAGTCCCAGAGTTACGGGGCCGCTGCAAGGGGCGGAGCCACCAGGAGCGATATTTTAATTTCAGATACGGAAATTAATTTTCCCAAGGTGATCCAGCCCAATATTCTGGTCAGCCTGACCCAGGAAAGCTATAATAAATTTTCCCCGATCCTTCGGCCCGGCGGTCTTTTATTGATGGATTCAAAATATGTGACCATTGAAAAAAAGATAGATGCAAAACATATTTGCCTGCCCATGTATGAGACGGTCATGGAAAAAATCAAAAAACCCATTGTTTTTAACATCTGTATGCTGGGTGCCCTCATAGGGATTTCCCAGCTGGTGAAACCGGAATCCATTCTAAAGGTTTTGGAGACCACCATTCCCAAAGATTTTATGGACATGAACAAAAAAGCTCTAGATCTGGGTATCCAAATGGGTGAAGCCCAGCAATAAACACAATTACAATTGTATCAAACGCCTGCTGCAAAATTGGTCAGCAGGCGTTTTTTATTTTCTATTTTTTATTTTGGTTGACGGGAGCTGCTGCCGGAAACAGATCCTCGATATTCAGCCCCTTTATTTTTTTAAGACAGCTTTCCAGAGCTTCCTGCTCGGAGGTGCCAGCCCCCTGGTGTTCGGGTTTGGCAACAATATTAACCAGATTCGGAACGGCTATATAGTCCCCGGCCAGATTTCCCTGGATTTTCTTGTGAACATCGATATAAATCATCCTGCCTTTTCTGATCAGATTGTACCGGGTAATCCTGGTTAAAATATCATTTACGTGAAGTTGCATATGTGTATCTCCTTTTTTTAGACTACTCCTGCCACACTTCCCTGTTGTTTTCAACATTTTTCTTCCTATAATTTTTTCCATCCATCAAAAAAATATTGACGAATCCACCATAAAAATCAGTTACAGCAATTTTTTACTTGACATCTATCTGATATCTGATATATCACACATCAGATATCAAAAAAAACACACCCAGTTACCTGCTGACTGCGGGTATTAATCCCTGCAACCCAAGGGGAAAAAACAATTTATTATGGAGGTAATAATACAATGAAAATGACCACTGAAGAGGCCTTTGTAAAAGTTCTCCAGATGCATGGAATTGAACATGCATTCGGTATAATTGGTTCGGCAATGATGCCCATTTCCGACCTGTTCCCCAAGGCAGGCATCACGTTCTGGGATTGCGCCCATGAAGGCAATGCAGGCATGATGTCCGACGGTTACACCCGTGCTTCAGGCAAAATGTCCATGATGGTGGCCCAGAACGGCCCCGGCATCACCAACTTTGTAACTCCTGTTAAAACAGCTTATTGGAACCACACCCCACTGCTCCTGGTAACACCCCAGGCAGCAAACATGGCCATGGGTCAGGGCGGGTTCCAGGAAGTTCCCCAGATGGCTGCCTTCGAAGACATGGTAGCCTACCAGGAAGAGGTTCGTCATCCTGCCCGTATTGCCGAGGTTCTCAATCGTGTAATCACCCAGGCAAAACGTGCCTCTGCCCCTGCACAGATCAATATTCCCCGTGACTTCTGGACCCAGGTGATTGACATTGAACTGCCCGCCATTGTAGACTTGGAACTCCCCGCAGGCGGCCAGGAAGCTGTTGCCAAAGCAGCCGAGCTTTTGTCCAATGCAAAGTTTCCCGTCATCCTAAACGGCGGCGGTGTTGTTATCGGCGGCGCCATCAAGGATTCAATGGCCCTGGCCGAGAAACTTAGTGCTCCGGTTTGCTGCGGTTACCAGCACAACGATGCCTTCCCCGGAAGCCATCCCTTGTACACAGGAACCCTTGGATATAATGGTTCAAGGGCCAGCATGGAACTGATTGCCAAGGCCGATGTTGTTCTGGCTCTGGGAACCCGTTTGAATCCCTTCTCCACCCTTCCCGGGTACGGCATTAACTATTGGCCCACAAATGCTTCCATCATCCAGGTTGACATCAACCCCGATCGTATTGGCCTGACAAAACCTGTAACAGTCGGAATTGTGGGCGACGCCAAAAAAGTTGCCAACGGTATTTTGGCTCAACTGTCGGCCACTGCCGGTGATGCGGACCGTGGCGAGCGTAAGGCAACCATTGAAAAGGCCAAAGCAGGCTGGGCCGCAGACCTTACCGGCATGGATCACGAAGCAGATGATCCCGGAACAACTTGGAACGAACGTGCCCGGAAACAGGATCCTGAAAAAATCACATCCCGTATGGCATGGCGTGGCATTCGGGAAGCATTGCCGGAAAATGCAATCATCTCTTCTGATATTGGAAACTCATGTGCCCTGGGCGCTGCCTACCCGACCTTTGAAGAGGGCCGTAAATATCTGGCTCCAGGCATGTTCGGACCTTGCGGATACGGTTTTCCAGCCATCTGCGGTGCCAAAATCGCCCAGCCCGATGTTCCAGTGGTAGGGTTTGCCGGTGACGGTGCCTTTGGTATTTCAATGAATGAAATGGTTTCCTGCGGTCGCGGCGACTGGCCTGCCATTACCATGATCATCTTCCGCAACTACCATTGGGGTGCTGAAAAACGCAACACAACGCTATGGTACTCGGACAATTTCGTAGGAACCGAATTGAACCGCGACGTTAACTACGCGGAAATTGCAAAAGCCTGTGGCATTGAAGGTGTCCAGGCGACTACCATGGACGACCTGACGGAAAAACTGACCACAGCCGTACGGCTCCAGATGAAAGAGGGCAAGACCACTTTCATTGAGGTTCTGACCAACATGGAACTGGGCGAGCCCTTCCGCCGTGATGCCATGACGGCGCCTGTTGCCGTTGCCGGAATCGACAAAGCCGATATGCGTCCCCAGAAAGATATTTAGGGAATAGCGCATCACGAACATGCGGATCTGAAACCATACATAAAAAATGATTCACAAAGAATTAAGTGTAAAAGGGGGTTTCCCATGGAAAACAAAACCAATTGGCTTGACTATGATGTCGAAGAGATGGTGACAGGCGATAAAGATGCTCTCTGGCATCATTTAAAGCCCCACAAATGCTTTGAGACCCAGGAGCAGATGATCGTAGTTGAAGGAAAGGGTCTCATGATCAAAGATATCCGGGGGCGTGAATACCTGGATGTTACCTCCGGCGGTGTCTGGAGTGTCATGGTCGGTTACGGCCGGGATTCCATTGCAGAAGCAGTCTGTGACCAGCTCAAAAAAATGCCCTATTTTGCAGGGGCGTTTGGTACGATTCCCTCCATTAAGTTTGCAAAAAAACTTTTAGAAAAATTACCCAACCACGACAAGGTATATTTTTCCAATTCCGGTTCGGAAGCCAACGAAAAAGCCTTTAAACTTGTCCGCCAGGCGTCCAGCATTGATCCTTCAAGAAAAGGCAAATACAAGATTATGTACAGGGACAGGGACTATCATGGTACCACAATCGGTGCCATGAGCGCCACGGGCCAAGCCCAGAGAAAAGAGGGTTACGGCCCCTTTGCAGAAGGCTTTGTTGAATTCCCCCATTGCACCTGCTACCGCTGCCCCCATGACAAAACCTATGGAGATTGCGACATCGAATGTGCAAGATTAGTGGAGGATATCATCTTGAAAGAGGGCGCTGACACCATCGGCGGCTTGATTGTAGAACCCATAACAGCCGGCGGCGGCATCCTGGTACCTGTCAAGGAATACTATCCCATTCTCCAGGAAATTTGCAGAAAATATGATATCTGGATGATCATGGATGAAGTTGTC
>PIVS01000487.1 GCA_003353855.1 Desulfobacteraceae bacterium | reverse complement strand
TCCGACAGCAAAAAGGCTTGAACTAACACACGAATAAACAAAGGATTATGTTTTTTTTAGTCCAGCATTCTGACCTGGCCCCTTGGGCCAGGTCAGAATGCTGTGGCTTTATCTATACGAAGGATAAAGGATAAGTAAATGCTTTTTAGGCGCTGACTTCTGATATCCCATCCTTCATCATACGCTTAACCCGGGTATACCTTCGCTTCCTGTGTGTCCACGCAGTTCCAATTCCTTATCCAGGTCATCCAGCAGAATGTAGCTCCAATAAAGTATACCCCGATAATTTGAGAATGGAAAACCCCTGGATACCTCAATGTGCTCAAAAACCTATTGTTTTGAACTGGATTCCTGGTGGCATATACTCTATGAGGGGAGATGATGAAACCGGATATCCTAAATTTACCTACAAAGAGAAGAAAGCACCCGGTCCAAATTTTTCTTATTATCCGTATAGAAAAAATTCAGGTCGGTTGAATCTTGAACGCATAATTGTACCTGATTGGACAGACCACTTTTATGTCCCACTTCAATAAAAGTATTGATACCAGATCGTATCATTGTATGAACTGCATCGATCCAATTTAATCGGCTGGTCAACAGACATTTGAGGTTTTGAGCAATTTCTTCCTTATCCCGGGTATATTTACCTGTTACAGAAGAGATAAATCTGCTCGCGGGTTTCTTTGCAGTTATTAACAACTCTTCCAGATAAGGGGTGCAGATTTGCTCCATATGGGTCACAAGGGGGGAATGGGATGGGATATTAATGTCGCCATCCAGGATCCTTGTTCTCTTAAACATCTTTTGCAATGTCTCAAAGGCTTGTTTTTCACCGGATACCATATGAGAATTTGGCGCATTGATACAAGAAAGATATAAATGCCTCCCCTTTTTCCCATGGCCCGGATTTCTGATTTGTCTGCATGCTTTTTCCAACTCATTTTTATCTGGCCCCCTGACCAATGCCATCCCATATAAACCGCCTAAAATGTCCAGGTCCTTATTCATTTCCATAACCTGGTACAAAAATTTTAATGCATCACCATATTCAAAGACACCGGCAGCACACAGGGCGGCATATTCACCAAGGCTATACCCGACCACAACATCAGGCAGGATGCCATTGATTTTTAATAGATTTTCTAGGGCAAGACTATGGGCGTAAATGATGGCTTTTGTATTGTGTATAAGATCAAACTGTTCTTTAGGACCTCGTTTTCCAATACTTCGAAGATCAATTCCAAGGTTTTGGCTCACCTTTTCAAGTGGATCAATACCATATTCACCAAGAAAATCGCACATCCCCACCCGATGTCCCCCGATTGCCGGAAACATAAAAGCAATTTTTCTATCTTGTGGCTCAATTAAATTTAGCATTTGTATCAATAAGCAATCATTGCTGTCGTGAATCGCAATGGCAGTCCAAAGAATAATAATTTGTTAATAAAAAGTACCTATTATCTATCTTATTTTTCAAGATATGTAAAGAAGCTGAAATCAAAGACGCTTCGTGGGGACATGCAACCCCATGCAAATAAATCCAATTGGTAAAATATCAAGAATCAACCGCCCGCCCAATTGCTACGGCTAATAATTAAAAGATCCAGAAACCATGCCTCGTGAAAATTGGATTGCAGCAGTTAAGGATGATTTTCCTAATGGTAACTAATTTTCCCGCCTTTAGATCTTGTGAACTCAATGGGTTTTGTGGTACAAAGTAGCATGGCAAAATTGTCATTTTGATTCTTTCTAAGCGATTGAATTAATATGAAAATTTTGTCTCTCTTTTTATGAAACATTTGGGTTGGGACAGCAAAATTGTGATCAATTAAGGAGACCACATAGGTAAAATGAAAAATATACTTGTATTAATCGTTCTAATACTGGGAATCGTCGCAAACACACCACCTGTTATGGCTGCCAGGGACAACCTGAACCTGGGGATGGTATTGGAACCGCCCCACCTTGATCCGACAGCGGGAGCTGCGGCAGCAATCGATGAGGTTGTATATGCCAATATCTTTGAAGGGCTGACCCGGATTGACAAAAACGGGGTTGAAAAACCTTCCTTGGCCAAAAGCTGGACTGTCTCCGAAGATCAAAAAACCTATACCTTTAACTTACAAAAAAACGTCTTTTTCCATGACGGTGCATCATTTGAAGCCGATGATGTGGTTTTTTCCCTGGACAGAGCCAGGGCCAAAGACAGCGTTAATGCCCAAAAGGCATTATTCAAACCGATCCGGTCCGTTACCAGCAAAGATTCCCACACTGTGGTGGTGACCCTGAGTCAACCCACGGGTGGGTTTTTGTTCAGCCTGGGCTGGGGGGACGCCGTAATCGTGGATAAAGCCAGTGCGGAAAACAATAAACGCAATCCCATTGGTACCGGTCCCTTTAAATTTTCCAAATGGGTGAAAGGCGATCGGATTGTAATGGTCAAAAACGACCGTTACTGGGGAACACCAGCCAAATTAAAAAAAGCCACAATCAAAATCATCCCGGACCCGGCAGCCGCTGTTTCTGCAATGCTGGCCGGGGACGTGGACGGATTTGCCAATTTTCCGGCTCCGGAGAGCCTCGCCCAATTTAAAAGCGACCCGCGATTTAAGGTTGTCATCGGCACCACCGAGGGAGAGACCATTCTTGCAACCAACAACCAGAGGGGGCCGTTCAAAAAATTGAAAGTCCGCCAGGCCATTGCCCATGCCCTTGATCGCAGGGCCATTATTGAAGGGGCCGTGTTTGGGTACGGGGTCCCCATCAGAACCCATTTTGCCCCCCACCACCCTGCCTATGTCGACCTGATCAACACCCATCCCTATGATCTGGAAAAGGCAAAACAACTTCTGGCCGAAGCAGGATATCCCAAGGGATTCAAGGGGAGTATCAAACTGCCGCCTCCCCCCTATGCAAGACGCAGCGGTGAAATTGTCGCCTCTCAATTGAGAATAATCGGTATTGATCTGGAGATTATTCCAATGGAATGGGCCCAATGGCTGGATCAGGTATTTAAAAAACGGGATTATGATTTGACCATTGTTTCACATACCGAGCCAATGGATATCGGCATTTACGCCAGAAAGGACTATTACTTTGCCTATGACAGTCCTGAATTTCAGGATTTGATGAAAAGACTCAATGCAACCATGGAAATCGATACCAGAAATGATCTCCTGGAACAAGCCCAGAGATTGATTTCAGCAGATTGTGTCAACGGGTTCATGTTCCAGCGTGCCAAACATGGGGTGTTGAATAAAAATATCCGGGGATTCTGGGAAAACAGTCCGATTCAGGCAAATGATCTGACCGAAGTCTATTGGGTGAATTAGATCCTTTATTTAGTAATCACTTATATGTCAAAAGCAGGCAAATGAGATTTTTTCTGGTAAAAAGACTTTTTACGCTGGTATTAACCCTGTTGGCGGCCACCCTGGTGGTGTTTGTTGTGCTGGAAATTCTTCCCGGGGATCCGGCATCACTTATGCTGGGGATCAATGCACAGCCTGAGACCCTGAACGCTCTCAGGGAGAACTTAGGCCTCAATCAACCGATTTGGCTTCGCTATACCCAGTGGGTGGCGGGCCTGGTAAGAGGAAACCTGGGAATCTCCTACACCTATGATGTGCCGGTATCGGAATTGATTCTCAGCCGTATTTGTGTCAGTTTCCCCCTGGCCCTGCTGGCCATAACACTCTCCACCCTCATTGCTATCCCTTTGGGTATCCTGGCCGCCTCCAACCATAATAAACCAATGGATTTTTTGGTGATGGGTTTTTCCCAGCTGGGAATTGCCATTCCCAATTTCTGGTTTGCCATGCTCCTGACGATTCTGTT
>PIVS01001026.1 GCA_003353855.1 Desulfobacteraceae bacterium | reverse complement strand
CTGCTTTTGGGCGATTAACTCAGTTGGGAGAGTGCAACCCTTACAAGGTTGAAGTCGCAGGTTCAAGCCCTGCATCGCCCACCAAAACAGTGACACACGGGGGTGTAGTTCAGTTTGGTTAGAACGCTTGCCTGTCACGCAAGAGGCCGCGAGTTCGAGTCTCGTCACTCCCGCCACAATATCAAAGAGGGGTATTTAGTGAAAGCTAAATACCCCTCTTTTTTTTATACGAAAACAACAAAGGGGTCATTTTTATAGGTTTGAAAATAACCCCTTTGTAAATCTCACGTCCTGTAAGGGTGGTTGTTTTGTATTCTTAAGCCATGGCCAATAACTCTTTTAAAATTGCATCTCCCATGGCAGTTGTACTAACTGCTTTTTCAGTCTGTACTGTCAGGTCTGCTGTAAATATTTGATTTTTTAAAACCCTGGAGATTGCAGTTTCAATGGCATCGGCTGCCTTGGTATGTCCTAGTGTGTACTTGAGCATCATGGCCCCGGACAGGATTTGGGCTATGGGGTTGGCAATGCCTTTATCGGCAATATCGGGGGCAGAGCCGCCGGCAGGTTCATAGAGTCCAAATTTATCTTCATTTAGGCTTGCAGAGGCCAGCAAGCCCATGGAACCTGTAATCATGGCGCATTCATCTGAAATTATGTCTCCGAACATATTGCCGCAGAGCAATACGTCAAACTGATGTGGATTGCGGACCAGTTGCATGGTGGCATTGTCCACATAGATGTGGTTCAGGGTAACGTCGGGGTATTCCTTTGCTATCTCCGTTACTACTTCACGCCAGAGTACCATGGAAAACAGAACATTTGCCTTGTCAACCGAGGTGACAATCCCATTGCGTTTCTGGGCAGCTTCAAAGGCCATCCTGGCAATTCGTTCAATTTCAAACCTGGAGTATACCATTGTATCAAAGGCCATTTC
>PIVS01000486.1 GCA_003353855.1 Desulfobacteraceae bacterium | reverse complement strand
TTGAGCATGAAATTTCTAAGGGTTTTATCCTTTGCAATCCACCGGGACTGTTCCCACAGGGTGTCTCCGGGCGGTGGTGCCACCCCCCCCACAATAACATCGCCGACTTCCCCTTCAGCATGGCAGCTGACCGTATGAATTGTTTTTGATGCGCGCATGGCCTCTGGAGGTTCTCCTTCTTGTTTAAATGTAATTGTCCATATCAGTATTTGTATAAAAAATCGATATAAGTTATGTAAAAGTTGCAAAAATTTTGAGGGTGCATAGCCTTGGTGAAATGGGACCCCATGGGCCAATATAGGTTTGTGACCCTAAAATAAGGGTCACGCTTTTCATTATGTTCGGTTTGTTTTTATTGCAATTGATCAGGGCTATACCGATGAGGAAAGAACTTATACCCTTGTGGCCGTGGACCAGAATGCCGCCAAAAGCATGGGCCGGGCCATTGAGCGGGCCTCAGGAGATCCTCTGGCCCAGGTTCCTTTGAACCTGGTTCTCACCGTAAAAGGATTTGAACGCAAAATCCAGGTGGTAACCAATGACACAGGCACCTTCTCCCACACCATCGAACTCAACCTCATAAGCAACGAGTCCCAGGGCACCCAGGTATTTTACCTTAGTGTGACAAGTTCCAACTATCCTGTCACCAACATCCAATCAAATCATTTTTATTCTTGCGGGCTAATATCTATTTCCATTTTTGAGTGGTCTTTTACCCCAGCCCATGACACTGCTTCATATAGCTTTCCCGTCAGGGGATTTTCTCCTGAAAATGGAGAGGACCCACACAAAAAATACCGGGGCAAAGACAACCCCCAGAAATGTTGCCGCAAGCATGCCGCCGATGACCCCGGTGCCGATGGCGCGCTGGCTGGCAGCTCCGGCCCCGGTGGCAATGGCCAGGGGCAAGACCCCAAGGATAAAGGCCATGGAGGTCATAATGATGGGCCTGAACCGGGTTTTGGCGCTCATGACAGCCGCCTTGGTTAGAGGCATACCCTGTTCCGTTAACTCCTTGGCAAATTCCGCAATAAGGATGGCATTCTTGGCGGCAAGGCCGATGATGGTGATCAGTCCCACCTTAAAATACACATCATTTGCCATGCCCATACCCAGGGTGGTAACAACCGCCCCAAGGGCTCCGATGGGCACAATGAGCATGACGGACAAGGGGATGGACCAGGATTCATACAGGGCCACCAGAAGAAGAAACACCACCAAAAGAGCCAGGCCGAAAAGCTTGGGAGCCTGGGCACCGGCATATTTCTCCTGAAAAGAGAGACCGGTCCATTCGTAACCGATGCCTGAAGGCAGATCCTTTACAATCCGCTCCATCTCTTCCATGGCCTGGCCCGTGCTGTATCCCGGTGCTGCATCCCCGGCAATCCTAAAGGACTGGAATCCGTTGTATCGAACCACCTGAACCGGACCGGTTTCCCAGATGACCCTGGTAAAGGCCTTTAGGGGCACCTGTTCCCCACTTCTGTTGGGCACATAGAGCCGGTTCAGACTGGCAGGATTTACCCGGCTTTTTGCATCGGCCTGGACCACCACCCGCTGAACCCGCCCCTCATTGATAAAATCATTGATCAGGCTGGACCCAAAGGCCGTGGACACCACAGTATTGATTGTGTCAAAGCTTACACCCAGGGCCCGGGCTTTTTGCCGGTCCACCTCCAGTCTTAACTGGGGGGCATCGGCCAGGCCTTCCACCATGGCATAGGCAATGACCGGGGATTGATTGGCCTGTCCCAGCACATGATTCAGGGCGTCTGTCAGTTTTTCACGTCCCAGTCCGGTTCTGTCCTGGAGCCGCATAGAAAACCCGCCTGCATTGCCCAGGCCGTCCACAGGGGGAGGGTTCACCGCAAAGGCCGTGCCGTCTTTATTACCGGCCAAAAACATGTTTGCGGCCATGGCTTCATCCATGGCTGACTCTCCCTTGCCTCTCAGGGACCAGTCTTTGAGGGAGGGAAAGGCCAGGGCCGCATTCTGGCCCATACCTGAAAAGCTGAACCCGATGACCGATATTACTGATTCCATGGCCGGACGGGCTAATAAATAGGCTTCCAGATCTTTAACCACATCCAGAGTCCGGGAAAAGGTAGCATTGGGAGGCAGTTCGATATTGACCAAAAGCGTACCCTGGTCTTCGGCCGGCACAAAGGATTCGGGAAGAAGGACATAGGTATAGCCCAAAATCCCTGCCAGTATGGCATAAACCACCATGACACGCCCCCCCCTGACCACAAGGCTTGAGGTCAGGCCGGTATATTTTCGGGTCAGCCCGGAAAAGAACCGGTTGAACAGGCCGAAAAATCCTTTTTTACCATGACTGTGCCCCTTGGCCACTGGCTTGAGCAATGTGACGCACAGGGCCGGGGTCATGGTCAATGCCAGGAACCCTGAAATCAGGATAGATACGGCCATGGCCATGGAAAACTGTTTGTAGATTACCCCCACGGAGCCGTCCATAAAGGCCAAAGGTAAAAATACCGCAGCCAGTACCAGAGTGATGCCAACAATGGCACCGGTAATCTGGTTCATGCTTTTGATTGTGGCTTCCTTGGGGCTTAACCCCTCCTCGGCCATGGTCCGCTCCACGTTTTCCACCACAACGATGGCATCATCCACCAGGATCCCGATGGCCAGGACCATGCCGAACATGGTCATCATGTTGATTGAAAATCCCAAAAGGGACATGACGGCAAAGGTGCCCAAAAGGCAGACCGGTACCACAATGGTGGGAATCAGGGTGTAACGCAGGTTCTGTAGGAAAATCAACATCACGATAAAGACCAGAACCACAGCCTCTATCAGGGTGGTTATGACCTTTTCAATGGCCACTTTTACAAATTTAGAGGTGTCATAGGGTACGGACACCTCCATATCCTCGGGAAGAGAATCGGATAATTCTTCCAGCCGCTGTCGCACCGTTGTGGCCGTGCTAAGGGCATTGGCCCCGGGAGCCAGCTGCACCGCGGCACAGGCCCCGGAAAGCTGATTAAGCCGGGAATCAAAATTATAGGACTGGGGTCCGATTTCCAGGCGGGCCACGTCGGAAAGAAGAACTGCGGAGCCGTCTTCTTTGGCTTTGAGAACAATTTTCCCGAACTCTTCAGGGGAGGCCAGGGTCCCTTTGACCACCAGGGTGGCCATGACTTCCTGGAGGTCAGATCCTGGCCGGTCACCAAAACTGCCGGCCGGTACCTGGATATTCTGTCGGGCAATAGCCTGGTTCACATCTGCCAGGGAAAGATCGTAGGCGAGCAGTTTTCCAGGATCCACCCAGACCCGCATGGCGCTTTCCGCCGCAAAGAACTGGACCTTTCCCACACCCGGGACCCGCCGGATTTCGTTGTTGATATTTCTGGCCATAAAATCAGCCAGCTTCTGGGGATCTTTGTCCTTTGCCGTTTCTTTATATGCCAGGCAGTAAATCACCAAAAAACCGGCATTGGCCTGTTCCACCTGGAGACCCTGCTGTTTTACGGAATCTGGCAGTCGGGCTTCAGCCTTTTTAATCCGGTTCTGGACATCCACCTGTGCCAGGGCAGGGTCGGTTCCCGCCTCAAAGGTTACGGTGATATCGGCCAGTCCGTTGGAACTGTTCACGGATTCGTAGTAAAGCAGCCCCTTGGCCCCGTTGAGTTCCTCTTCAATAGGGCTGGTCACTGAATCGTTTAGCACGGATGCAGAGGCCCCTGGATAGACAGCCTGGATGGTGATCTGGGGCGGAGCCACCTGGGGATATTTTTCCACAGGCAGGGAGGGGATGGCCAAAAGGCCGGCCAGGGAAATGAATATGGCCACCACCCATGCGAAATTGGGACGGTTGATGAAAAATTTTGACAT
>PIVS01000485.1 GCA_003353855.1 Desulfobacteraceae bacterium | reverse complement strand
TTGAGTTCTTCAAGGTAGGCTGTCATGGAGGATTCATAGAGAAAATCAACCATTTCCATTATCAACCCTTCCTTGCTTTTAAAATAGTGGATCAAAAGCCCTGAATTGACCCCCATGCTGGTGGCAACTTTGCCGATGGTCATTCCCATGAACCCTTCCTCTTCCACCACCTTGTAAGTATGCCTGAGGATTTCAGGTTTGCGAATGTGTGATATGCTTTTTCGGCCCATGGTATCTCCATCATTTTATTGTTTGTCTGCTTAATAATATATTATTCTCCCATTTGTTGTCAATTTTTTTGTTTCACCCCATGGGGCAGACAAACGGGTTGCAAATATAAATTGCTTCTTGGCAAAGATGATGTTGGGGGGGAAACCCAGCCCGGCGGATACCGGGCTGGGAAGGGAAGCGGTCAGGCAATATCCCGCCTGTCGGACATGTCCACAAGGGTTCTTTCCCTTGCTTTGTCAATGCCTAGTTCTTTTCGTTTCTTGTCAATATGGGCAATCATCATGTGGGCAATTTCAATTGGGTCGGAAGCACTTCCCCATTTTCCATACCCCTGCTGCTCAAGTCCATTAAAGAGTAAATCGTGAAATTTAGTCCCTTTGATGGTTGGAAACCCAATGCCAAAGACCGTGTATACGCCCGAGGCAACAAAGTACTGGCCGATGGCCAGGGCTTTTTCACTCATCCATTCCGGTGCGCAGCCGGCCACGGGTAGATCTGCGAGGCTGTTGCCCAGACCGCCTGCTTCCACCATGGCAGAGGCCGCTATGAGAATTCTGGTATTATCCACACAGGAGCCCAACCCTAAGACCGGCGGCATGCCGACTGTTTCACAGACTTCGGACAGGCCGGGGCCCGCAAGGGGGGCTGCTTCCGGGGTTAAGAAGCCTGCCTTTGCAAGGGCAATCTGGGAGCAGCCGGTCTGGAGAACCAGAACATCATTTTTGATCAGTTCCCGGACCAGGGCCACATGGACAGAGTCCTGTTGAACCTTGGGGTTGGTACAGCCCACAACACCTGCTACACCTCGGATTCTGCCGTTGATAATGTTGTCGTTTAAGGGGGAATAGGACCCCCTGAAGGTTCCGCCCAGCATGTATTCAATATATTCATGGGTGAATCCGTGAACCCCTTTTT
Source organism: Desulfobacteraceae bacterium (assembly GCA_003353855.1). Lineage (GTDB taxonomy): Bacteria > Desulfobacterota > Desulfobacteria > Desulfobacterales > Desulfobacteraceae > NBML01. Next base: position 2,711 of record PIVS01000485.1, on the reverse strand, counting down.
GAACCTGTTTGGGAATTTCAACGGGCATGCTTCTGGAGCCGAATCTGCTAATGGCTTTGGCCAGAATCTGGTCGGTGCAGTCTCTGGGATCCCGCTCCTCAAACTCAATATGAGTAGCCCCTTCAATATGACATCTGGGGTTGGTGGTAATCAGATGGGTATCATAGCATTTGGCCACCGAGGAAAGGCCTTGTTTGATGCATTGAATATCCACCACCATTGCATCCACGGCCCCGGTTACAATGACGGCTTCCGTGGAACCAAAGTTTCCGGCATGGGGGACTCCGTGGCGGGACATCATCTCCGCCCCGGAACAGCACATGCCCACCAGGTTGATTCCCGCAGCTCCCCTGGCCTTGGCCTCGTCAATATAAAATTGATCGGACACAGCTGCCAGCATTCCTTCAAACATGGCAGGTTCATGGCCGTGGACAATGATGTTTACATATTCCTCCTTGAGAACACCCATGTTGACCTCTGCCACGGTGGGAGAAGGGGTGCCGAACATGATATCGGACAGCTCGGTTGCCACCATGGAGCCGCCCCATCCGTCGGCCAGGGCTGTCCGGCTGATCTGCTTGGTTAAATTGTTATACTCCTGGTCACATCCGATATGGGTACGGCTCATGAGTTCCATGACTTCCCGCATGGCCCCCCTGGGTACGATGCCGTCCTTTCTCCATTGTTCCAGAGTTGCTTTGGGAACCCGTTTGGTAAAGGGCATTTCTCCATCCACATTGGAAAATGTTTTGTCCAGTTCAACACAAAGTTCCTTGGCCACCTCATAGACCTCTTTGCCTTCAACCTCGATCCCCACGGATTTGGCCACCCGTTCCAGCTTGATGGTGTCCTCAATGGCAAAGTCTTTGACATGTCCGTCTACGATGTCTTTAAATAATTTAAGGATGTGCATACCGTGGTCGTTATGGGAGGCCGATCCCGTGGCCACATTCCGGGCAAAATTTCTTGCCATGATGGTGTCAATGGTGGCACCGCAGACCCCGACCTTTTTATAGGGGTCTCTGGGGTTCAGGCGGCAGGGTCCCATATAGCAGTGCTTGCAGCAGGCAGACTCCACCCCGATGGGGCAAGGTTTCATCTCATACCCCCGGTCAAGGTCAATGAGCACCCCGTCCCGTCGTGCCTTTTCCAGCATCTGGGCCGTTGCTTCACATATGGTTCTTTCCGATGCACTGACCTGTTTTTTTATGGGTTTGTCACTGGCCATAAGTATCTCCTTTGAAGTTAATTCGAAATTGTTTGGTAGCTTAAGCTGCTCCAAATTATGGTCAAAGTTTAAGGCATGAACTCCTCTGCTTTGATTGAGACCCTGGGTTCTGGATCACAAGACTGAACAAAAAGATCCTTTGTGCGGCAAATTTATTCCGGATATTTCAGCACTAGGTCCCCGCGCACCAATTTCACCCTCCAGGGCGATAAAATAAATATGAGTATATCACATGCCACATTGTGGCACAAAGAAAAAAATAAAAAAAAGGCCCCGGCTGGGAATATCCGCCAGGGCCTTTTGTATCCATTGTAAAATAAGCTGTTTTAGAGGATCTGTTTTAAGAACAGTTTGGTCCGGTCATGGCTGGGGGCAGTAAAGAAATGTTCGGGGGTTCCTTCTTCAACTATCCGGCCCTCGTCCATGAAGATAACCCTGTTTCCCACCTCCCTTGCAAATCCCATTTCGTGGGTAACGCAGACCATGGTCATGCCTTCCTTTGCAAGGGTTTTCATGACATCCAGCACCTCGCCGATCATTTCAGGATCCAGAGCTGATGTGGGCTCGTCAAAGAGCATGATCTTGGGATCCATTGCAAGGGCTCTTGCAATGGCCACCCGCTGCTGCTGGCCACCGGAAAGATTGGAGGGATAGGCATGGGCCTTATCGGCAATGCCCACTTTTTCCAGGAGCAACATGGCCTTTTCTTCCCTCTCTTTCTTTCTGCGTTTCCGGACCAGTTTCTGGGCCAGGCAGACATTGTCCAAAACAGACAGGTGGGGGTAAAGATTAAAGGACTGGAAGACCATGGCCATTTCAGCCCTCACTTTATTGATGTCGGTTTTGGGATCAAATATATCCACCCCATCCACCAGAATCCGGCCCTGTTCTGCTGTTTCCAGCCGGTTCAGGCATCGAAGAAAGGTAGACTTTCCGGAACCCGAGGGACCTATGAGCACCACCACCTCTCCGGTTTCTATCCTATTGGAAACATCCACCAGGGCTTTGACCTCGTGGGGGACATAAAAGGTCTTGTAAATATTGTTGATTTCTATCATTTTGTCGCCGTCCTCCTTTCCAGATACTGAACTGCCATGGAAAGCGTAAAGGTCATGAGCAGGTAAAGAATTGCACATAGAATCCACAACTCAAAGGTCTGAAGACTTGTGGTAATCCCTTCACGGGTAGCTTTCGTCAATTCTCGGATGGAAATCATACCCAGCAGGGATGAATCTTTGATCAGGTTGATAAATTGTCCTGCCAGGGGGGGTAAAATAGTTTTTAAGGCCTGGGGCAGAACGATGTGGAACATGCATTGAAAATAGCTCATGCCGGCGGATCTGGCGGCTTCCACCTGTCCCGGGTGAATGGCTTCAATACCGGCCCTGACAATTTCCACCACATAGGCCCCGGTGAATATGGACAATGCCATGATCCCGTACCACTCGGGTTCAAGTTTTGGGATTCCGTTCATCATCAAAAT
>PIVS01001025.1 GCA_003353855.1 Desulfobacteraceae bacterium | reverse complement strand
CAAGCCAGCCAGTGCCGTCATGCCGCTCTGAGTTTTTTCTTCTTCATACTTGAATGGTAGCACGCCTTGTGTCATAGTTAATTCACCCCGTTGATGATAGTTTTTTGTTCACACCAACATTCTATCGGCTTGAGTCGTCAAGCGCAACGGGGTTTTTATTTTTTTTGATGGTGGATTGGGGTAAAAACAAAGTTACAGCCACTTTTCGCAGACAATACTGAAAAGTGGCTGTAACTATATAAACTATCCTGAAGGAGTTATATCAGCTGTTGTCTCTGTAAATGTAGTATTTACTCTACCCCCGAGAGTCGTAACTGCCGCAGCTATGACACCAGCAATTAACGCAACCATAAGGGCATATTCAACTGCTGTTGCGCCTTCGTCATCCTTGAAAAAATTGATAAGTTTCTGCATGTTTAATCTCCTTGGTTTAGATTTTTGGTTACGATTAACCCGTTCAAACTTTGCTTATTGGATTATTGACTATTTTGCAGATTTTGTGCCACATGTCTTAATTTTTGCGATATTTTTTTACTTTTTATTATTATCCTTAATAATCAGTGTGTTAGCACTTTAGTACAAGGGACAAGCATTTTCTTCCAGGAGAGAAGGAGGTGGGAAATTTTCTTTCAAGTCAAAACCCCTTAAAAATGGAAAAAAAAGTAACAGTTTTGCCATAAAAAGGTCTTATTTTTGGGAAAAAAACTTTCCATTTTATTTAAAAGGGAGAGGGCAAGGATGCCGTTTGCCGGAATATCCAAGCCACAACCAAAGACGGTGAGGATAACCGCATGGTTTTTACCGGCAAAAAGGCAATAACACTGTAAAATAAGGTTTTATTTTAATCCACAAGAACAGGAATTCTTGCCAGCACTCCTAAATTAGCGCCTCCGGTTCCTCCGGAAGGCACAGCGACTTCGCAGGACGGCTTGAAATAAAC
>PIVS01001024.1 GCA_003353855.1 Desulfobacteraceae bacterium | reverse complement strand
TGAACAGAACGTTGCTTAAAGCTGAGGAAATTATCGGCTAAAATATGAGGCTTTCCAATTTTATATGGCACCTTGATTTACCGTTAAAATTTGTCCATGGATTATCGTGATCGCTCTCACGGTCTGCTTGTCAAAGTATTGAAGGGTCAAAGAGGTGTTGCAGGTTTCATAATAGTGAAACCCGAAACCCATGACCATGGTGGTTAGGACTATTTGATTCTTTGGATAATGCTTTCCACCACTTGTTCGGCAGTGTCACCGAACAGGGTGTCAACCTCAACCAGATTTAAGAATTTATCATCCCATTGGATATTTTTACTCTCAAGAACCCAGTCTTTGAGTCGGGTATATTTCCCGCCCAGGGCTTTTATTTTTTTCAAAAGAGAGACCTCTTCACTATTTTTAAAGGCCACATTCAAAGAAAGAATATATTCAATGATGTTGGGGGTTGAAGGTGATTTGGAGATGACCGGAATAACCAGAATGCTTTTATTGTCTTTTCTCCCTTTTCCAAGATAAACATTGCCTTCCCTGACAATGATGTTTTTGGTCCCCTTGAGGCGGGGGTCGGTTTCCACCCTTGAGGTTTCCTTTTTCAGAGAACCTGTTTTGCCCACTACCTTGATTTGGGTTTCCGGGGTGACTTCTCCCAGGAGGCTTAAGCCTGCAATCTGGTATAAAAGTCCGCCCTTAACTATGGAAATTATTTCCTGGAGATTTTTAATGACCAATACATTTTTATTGGTCAGCTGGGATATCTGAATATCATTGACTGTCAGTTCATCAAAGATAGTGCCTTCAAACACTTCACTGATCCTGCTGGTACCCACGGTAACGGTTTTTGCCTGGTGCTTGATGGCATCCACAGGTCTTGCCATGGTATTGATGGCCAGGCCCATATTTTCAAAAAAGATGTTGAGCATGTTGGAAGGGGTGCCCT
>PIVS01000056.1 GCA_003353855.1 Desulfobacteraceae bacterium | reverse complement strand
AGACCGGGATGTCATGGGGCTTGCCTGGGACAAGGGAAAGGCCGTGGTCACGGTGATGATGGTTCGGTCCGGTCTTTTGATCGATACAGCCCATTATCCCCTGGATCTCGGGTTTAAGGCCCCGGATGAAGTCCTTTCCGCCTTTGTGGACCAATACTATGAAAAGACCCGGTTTTTACCCTCCTTTGTCCTGGTAAATCAAATAATTGAAAACAGGGCGGAAATTGAGGAGCGGCTCACCCTTGGTCTGGGTAAAAAAGTGGTGATTCATTTCCCGGAACGGGGGGAGAAAAAAAAGCTGGTGCAAATGGCCGTTGTCAATGCATCAAGGGAACTTGAAAAGATTTTGCTCAAGGAGGAAGAGGAGCAAGCCTCCCTGGTCCTGTTGAAATCCCTCATGGGGATGGAGACTCTGCCCCGGCGCATCGAGTGCTTTGACAACTCCAATATATCCGGCCAGGATCCTGTATCTTCCATGGTGGTTTTTTCAAACGGCAGACCTGATAAGTCTGCCTACCGGAAGTATATTATCAAGGATATAGAATTCCAGGATGATTATGCCTATATGTACCAGGTTCTTGAGCGGCGGTTTTCAACAACACAGGCCGAGATGGCCTGGCCCGATCTTTTGGTGGTGGACGGGGGAAAGGGTCAGTTGGGCATGGCCCTGGCCGTGGTAAAGGATCTTGGCATGGATCAATCCTTTGCTCTGGCAGGTCTTGCCAAGAAAGACAAGGCAAAGGGGGAGGTTTTTGATAAAGTTTATGTGCCCGGGCGGTCAAATCCCCTGAATATCGGCCAGGCCCAAAAAGCGTTGTACCTGCTGCAAAGGGTAAGGGATGAAGCCCATAGGTTTGCCATCACCTTCCAGAGGAAACGGAGGGAAAAGCGGGGGGGGATCTCTGTTTTGGATTCCATCCCGGGCATTGGTCCGAAAAAGAAAAAGATGCTGCTTATTCGGTTTAAGGGGATTGAAAACATGAAGAAGGCTTCCCCGGAAGAATTATCCTCCCTGTCCGGGATAACCAGAAAACTGGCAAAGAGACTGTTGACCCGATTGAATGGCGGCTAAAAGCAGAAAGAGGGTAGATTTCTCTGATCTCTAGCTTCGAATGATTTTGAAACCTTTGCGGCTGTTGTAGGTGCATCCTATTTTTATGAATGTATCTTCACTTCTTTCCGATTCAATAAATACCGCAGGTTTTTGGGGAAGATCCTTTTCCACTGCTCCGGTGTATATTTTGACGGTGCCTGCCCGCCTAAGAAGGCCTTCAACCGTCAGGGTCATCATTGACATCTTTTGATTTGTTTCCTTAATTTTTTCGATGAGTTCTTGTTCCTCTTCCTCAAAATCTTTCTTTTTCCCGGCTACCTCTCTAAGGGTCTCCAGCCGTTTTTTAATGATGGAGACTTCCTTTGTGTTCATCAGTTTTCCAATGGCGTTCAATTCAGTATCAAGGGTTATAAAATCCATTGTCCGGGTTGCAAGGATGAGGTTTCTCAGGTTGTTCAATAGCAGAGGATTTTTTTTAATGGCTTTTGTGAGCCGCTTGAGTTCATAATGAAATTTTTCCATCAAATCTTTTTCCTGTTCATCCAGGGAGAGGGTTTTCTTTTCCTGGGTTTCCCGGGCTTCAATCAGGGTTTGTTTTTTGGAAAAGAGTCTGCGGCCAAAGTATATGTTATTTTCCCCGCAAAAATAGAGATTTTTGAGAGCGATTGTTTCTGCATCCAGGGTGCTGCTGGTCAGGATTCCTTTGTTTTTTTCAAAGGAAATACCTGTTGAAATAAGGGTGGAATCCATCAATTCATCCAAAATAGTAATACAACCTGTTTTTGAGGTCAGCATGGCATTTCTAGAGAAATGAGTGGTAATATCATTTTGAGCGATGACCTTGCTGCCCGGCATTATGGTATGGAGTTGTGCCTGCTTTTTAGTTTCAATCTCACCGCCTTCCAGGACATTTGCTTCCACCTTTCCCCTGGCCCTGATCTTGAATCCGCTGCAGATGGTGTCTATTTTCATGCTGATGGGGCAGATAAATTTGGTTCCAATATTTCCCGTGGAATAGTCCAGGCGATTTACATCCAGTTCATCGCTGATTTCAATGCCCTCTATGATGTTATCGACCCGGTTCAACAATACCACTCCTGTTTTGCCGGCGTTAAGAAAATAGCCGATATTTTTTCCCTCTTTGTCACTACGATCCACCCGTTTCACCCCTCCGTTGAGACAAAACTCCAGGGGAAGGGCATTGGGAACATGGATGATCTGGCCGTCATAGCCCATACCTGGTTTTCCCTGGGATTCAGGGGTGATGAAAAACAGGTTATCCCCTGCCTTGACAATGGGGTATTTGTTTATTTCTCTATAATCAATTATTCCATTTTTTAAAAGCATCCCCGGGCAGGATTCATGGTCAAAAAAGGCCTTGGCAATGGCACCGTCCCGGCTGGGTATTACCGCAGTTCCTTTAATTGTCAGCTGGAGAAGTTTATTGGTAAGAATTACCCCCAGGGTCAGACTGAGTCGGGATAGATCTGGATCCTCTGTTTCGGCCAAATTTAGCAATTGTTTTTCTATTTTTAGCTGGTTACCCTCGGGAATGGTCCGGATCAGCATTTTTCTAAGTACTAATAAGATTTTAGGACCCTTGATATTGACCCGGGCAAATAGTTGCAGCAATCCCTTGATAATGACGGAATCCGGATATTGTTTTCGGTTGATCTTAAAATGAATGCTGATCTTATCATTGCTTTTTGATGTGGTGTTAAATAGATTATTTTCAAGAATATCTGCCTTGTCCTGAAGTCTGTCACCGGATAACGGTTGATTGGGTGGCGGGGTTTGGGTCTCCATTTGTAAATCCTTTGAAACGGGTTTTACGATATATGGGCAGGTCACATATCGTAAAAAAAATGCCATTCAGTCCTGCCAAGTACACATATATCCATTTTTAATCTTACTATGTTATGGAAAAACTTGCAAAAGTCTTTTCCATAAAGGCATTTTTTTCGCTTTACACCGGAACTGGTAAAGTATAGTACTCAATCAGAATATAATAATATTGGTCCGGGAGAAGGAAAATGAGTGAGAAATTTAAAGACAATGATCCAGAAGATTTAGACGAGATGAGCTTTGAGGAACTTTTTAATTCCTATGATGCAAAGGTGGGCCAGGAACTTAAACAAGGAGATGTGGTCGAGGGAAAGATCATCTCCATTGGCAGGGCAAGTGTTTATATTGACACGGGCACCAAAAGTGATGGTGTGGTTGATAAAATAGAACTCCTGGATGAAAATGGAGAATTTCCCTTTCAAGTCAACGACCAACTAAAATTATATGTGGTTTCCCTGAGTGAAAGTGAAGTCATCCTGTCCAAGGCAATTTCCGGTGCGGGAAAGGCAGCCATGCTGGAAGATGCCTCCCGGAATCTCACCCCTGTTGAAGGCAAAGTTACCGAGGTGATCAAAGGGGGGTTCTCCGTGGATATTCTGGGGAAAAGAGCCTTCTGTCCGGTGAGCCAGATGGATGTCCGGTATGTGGAAACCCCGGAAGACTATCTGGGCCAGACACATCATTTTTTGATTTCCCGGTTTGAAGAAAAGGGCAGGAATATAGTGGTCTCCCGGAGAGATCTTCTCAATGAACAGATCAAAGAGGAACAAGAGGCATTTTTGGCAAAGGTTTCCGAGGGCGATATTGTCCAGGGATCCGTGACCAAACTCATGCCTTTTGGTGCCTTTATTGAGATTGCACCCGGGGTTGAAGGCATGGCCCATATTTCAGAGTTGAGCTGGTCCCGGGTGGAAAAACCCGATGAGGTTGTTCAGAGCCGGGACAAGGTGAATGTAAAGCTGCTTAAGATTGAGGTCCGGGAAGGGAATACCCCCAAAATTTCTCTTTCCATCAAACAAGTAGATGCCAACCCCTGGGACAATATGGGAAGTGCATTTAGCCCGGGAGATCAGGTTACCGGAAAAGTGATTCGTCTGGCCGCCTTTGGTGCCTTTGTGGAGATTGCGCCGGGGGTTGATGGTTTGGTTCACATAAGTGAAATGAGTCATACCCGAAGAGTCCTCAGACCGGAAGATGTGGTACAGGTGGGAGAACAGGTCCAGGTCGTAATCAAGGCCATTGACCAGGACAGCAAGCGGATCTCTTTGAGTATCAAGGATGGTCTGGGAGATCCCTGGACAGGGGTCACTACCAAATATGTTCCGGGAGCAGTGGTCGATGTCACCCTTGAGAAGAAAGAAACCTTTGGTTTTTTTATGAATCTGGAACCCGGGGTCACAGGACTGATGCCCATGTCAAATATTCGTAATGCTTCTTCTTCTGCCGATTATGACAAGCTGAAACCAGGAGATTCCGTTTCGGTGCTCATCCAGGAGGTTGACGAGGACAACAGAAGAATTACCCTGGCATCCCCCGACCAAAAGGAGTCTGACGATTGGAAATCCTTTGCACCTGACTCGAAAAAAGAGATGGGTACCATGGAAAGACTTCTCCGTGAGGCCATGGAAAAGAAAAAGTAAGGACTGCATCAGCTTCCCATACAGTTCCTGGAGGGTTAATGCAGCCAGTTTTTCTCTCCAGGAAATAGCATCAAAGGCTTTTTCAATGGAACGCAAAAACTGCGTCCGCCAAAAAGCAGTTATGGATCTGACAAATATGATTGCAAAGCCACCTTTAAATATGCATTCTGGCCCTATCAAACTTATTTTTGAAAAAATAGTTGATGTTGAACCAGGAGGAGGTTTCCGAACATGATCCTTCTTATAGGAGATGCCTAACCCGCGCCTGACATTCCCGATTCACAACACTATCCGAATAAAATCTTTCCTCATTTCTGAATCAAAAAACCCTTGACTAAATTATATTTCTTATGTAATGGTTAAACCATTACGGTCAAGGGTCAGTGGGGGACCCTTGTGATTTGATTGCGTATAAATGGAAAATAAGGAGAATTATACAGGGCGGGGGACAGTCGCAGATTTCAGCGGCATGTCAATAAAACAAATATTAAAAAAGGGAGTAGAAGAAAAATGGGTATTTTGTACTTACAGTTTGGTCTTTATTTGCTGCTGATGTTGGGTATCGGATATTATTCAATGAAGCGGACAAGTAATAATGAGGACTTTATCATAGGCGGGCGTACGCTGGGGCCCGCAACAACGGCCATCAGTGCAGGCGCCTCTGATATGTCAAGCTGGCTGCTGCTCGGACTTCCCGGGGCGGTGTTTGCAGGCGGACTTGTGGAAGGGGTCTGGATTTCCCTGGGGCTGGTGCTAGGGGCCTATCTCAACTGGCTGGTTGTGGCCGGCCGTCTCCGAGCATTAACTGAAAGTTATGATACCGTTACTCTGCCCAAATTCATCTCCAAACGCTTTAATGATGAATCCGGTATTCTGAAAATCGTTTCAACGGTTGTCATTCTGTTCTTCTTTACCCTTTACGTGGCGTCCGGTCTTAAAGGCGGCACCCTTTTGTTTGCCCATAGTTTTGGGGCATCTGAGCAGACAGCCCTTCTAGTCACCACATTTGTGGTTGTCTCCTATACCTTTTTAGGCGGCTATATGGCAGTCTGCTGGACAGACCTCATCCAGGGATTGCTCATGCTGGCAGCTCTCATTTTCTGCGCCATCCTGGGATATACGGTCATATCAGGAACCGGTACAAACATTGTCGCAATCAAGCCTGATGCCTTTAAATACACCACCTCCCTGATCACCGGCGCCTCCCTGATGGCATGGGGATTCGGATATTTTGGCCAGCCCCATATCCTGGCACGGTTCATCGGGATCAAAAGTGTAGAGGCAGTACCTGCCGCCCGCCGCATCGGTATCTCCTGGATGGTCACTTGCCTGATTCTGGCCACGATCATCGGTATCATAGGCATCGGATACAATGAAATTCACCCCTTAGCAGGCGTTGCGGGAGCGGACGGGAATAAGGAAAGAATTTTTCTGGCCCTGACCACTGCTCTGTTTCATCCTGTTTTTGGCGGGTTTATCCTGGCGGCAGTTATGGCGGCGGTTATGTCTACAGCTGATTCCCAGCTCCTGGTATTGACTTCGGCCCTGACCGAAGATCTGCCCTTTTTCGAAAATTATGATGATCAAGCCAAGGCCTGGATCAGCCGGTTTGGTGTTGTGGGGTTTGCCCTGCTGGCCCTTATCATTGCCTCCAATGATTCAGGAAGTATCCTGTCCATGGTGGGATATGCCTGGGGCGGATTCGGTGCGGCCTTCGGTCCTTTGGTCATTCTGGCTCTCTGCTGGAGAGGGGTTACCAAATACGGTGCCCTGGCCGGCATGATCGTTGGTGCCGCCACCATTTTCATTGTGAAAAATTATATCAAAATAGAGGGTGAATATTTTTATGAACTGCTGCCCGGATTCGTCCTGGCCTTTGCCGCCATTGTCGTGGTCAGTATGTTTACTGAAAAGCCATCTGAAGAAACCCTGGAAAAATTTGACCAGGCACAGATGCTTCAAAAAACCATCTAACTTTTCCCGATTGATATAATCAAGCGTCATGCCGGTGTTGTGCCCCGTGCACAACACCGGTTTTTCTGCCCTTTGGGAACAATCCTGGCATGCCGATTCCGACAGTGAGCACGGCAAGACCAATCCACATAAAAAGGTCAGATTGTCAATCTTCGATTCCATCGGGCATTAACAATTTAAAGACTATCCCCGGGAACCTGATCACCTATAAAATAAATCCTTTTCAAAACACCGGGTCTTTTGATATTGTGCCGGAATAGAAGAAATTCGCGTGGATACCAATTGGGAAAAGCACATGGCAATACAAAAAAAATGGCAGATCCTGTTTTGTAAAGGAGTATGATGGTATGATCCATAAAGACAACCAGCCAGGCCAGGGGATTGTTCCGGGGGACACTCCCCTGGACCCGGTTCAGATTGACCAGGGCAGTGAAAGCATTTTGTTTGTGGATGATGAAATTTATCTGGCAGATGTGGGCCGGGAAATGCTTGAGGATTACGGGTATTGTGTCGATATCATGACAAATTCCAGTCAGGCCTTTGAGTTGTTTGAAAAAAACCAGGACCGTTATGATCTGCTGATTACCGATTATACCATGCCGGAGATGACCGGTGCTCAGCTGGCTGAAAAGATACATGTTCTGCGGCCGGAATTACCTGTTATCATGTGCACCGGTATTGAGCTGTCACCTGGGATTTTCAAGAAGGCCTGCATCTCAAAAATACTGCTGAAACCCTTTGATATGGAAGAGCTCATCAAAGGCGTCCGGGAGGTCCTGGACAAATCCATGGGGTAACCCCATGGTAAGCAAAATCCGGATTTTCAAGAACGGATTAGATTGTATAGACAGTTTTCAACCCCTTTGGACAATGGTCAGGCTTTGTATGCATCGGCCACACAGGTTTTGGGCATATACCCAGACCTGTTTCGCCAACGCGGATGGCGGCGATTCGGGCGGCTTCCTGGCTAGCATCAACACTGGGTATTAAGCAGGTTGATGTGAATTGCGTGGGAAATGATTATAATGATCAGGATCTTCTGGAATGGTCGGGAAGGGGGGATGTGGTTGCCAATGCAGTCCATGACCTGAAACCGTATTTCAAAACGGTTTCTTCCAATAATCATTTCTGGGTCAGTCAGGCAGCCTTGGAGTCAGACCTGTTGCCGGGGTAAAACTATATATCAAAGTTGTCTTCATAAAGCTCGGAGATATCAAAGTCGGGATAAAGCTTTTCGCAGCAGTCCGGACAGATGCCATGGGAAAAAATAACATCCACAAAAAAATCCTCCACCTGAATCCAGCTGTTTTTTTTATCCCGGACACTTTTACAATTGGCACAGATGGCCAGCATATTCTTGGATTTGTTTCCATGTACCCTTAAAAATTTCTGATGTTGTTTCCTAAGCTCAATGAGTTTTGTGATATCTCTTACAACGGATATGGCACCATTGTATTGATTTTTATCGTCAAACAAGGGGCTGCAGGCAAGCTCCACATGGACATTTTTTTTTCCCTTGTTAATCATCTGAATCTCATAGCGGCTGGTAAGGCCTTTTCTTCGGGAGGTTGTCTGGTGCTCTATTATGCCAAAGCTGTCCTCTGTGGACAGCTCATTTAAATTCATATTGCATAGGTCTTTTGAAGAGTATCCCAACATTTTGCAGAAGGCTTGGTTGGTGAAGGTCAGGTTTTCCAGTGAATCTACTGTGAAAACACCCTCTGCAATTTGCTCGGTGATGGTCCGGTAACGGGTTTCACTCTTTTCAAGCTGTTTCCTGTACCGTTTATTATCTTCAATAAGATATTTGTTTTCAAGGGCTTTTCGAATGACATGGTGAATCATTTCCAGGTCTTCAATGGGTTTGGTGATATAATCCTTGGCCCCCATGCGAAGGGCCTTGATAATATCCTCTTTTTTACCTGCACCGGAAACAACCACCATGGGGGTGTCCGGGCTTTGCTGGCGAATGGCGTTCATCACCTCAATGCCATCTTTCCCGGGCATCTTTAAATCGGTGACGACAACATCCACTCTTTCCCTGAAAAAAAGCTCCAGTCCTATTTCACCGTTTATAGCTGTAAATACACGATACCCTTCATCCTGGAAAAAACAGGAGAGGCTGTCCAGAATGGAGAGTTCATCATCTATTATTAATATTGTTTCTTGCTTCATGGCGATTTCATTTGAATGATATGAAATTTTAGGTTGATTTCCGCAAACTATATCAGACTTGCAATAAAAGTCAAAGCTCTTTAATCAATTGCTTCATATCCCTTACTGCCTGGTCAAGACCCGTGAGTACTGCCCTGGATATGATGCTGTGGCCTATGCTGAATTCGCTGATTTCTGTAAGTCCTGCAAAGGCCTTGATGGTATTGTAGCAGATACCATGGCCGGCATTTACCCCTAAATTTAATTTGGTCCCGATTTTAGCGGCATCCACTATCCGACTAAATTCCTTTTGTTTTTGTGCCTCTGTGGTTGCATCACAAAAAGCACCCGTATGAATTTCAATCATGTCTGCATCGATTTTATGGGCAACTTTGATCTGGTCCAGGTCCGGGTCAATGAAAATGCAGACCTTGATATGGGCATTCTTGAGTGAGCTGACAGCTTCCCTTATGCCATCCTGGTGGGTGATCAAATCAAGACCCCCCTCTGTGGTCAGTTCTTCCCTCTTTTCAGGTACAAGGGTGACGCAGTCGGGTTTTACATCCAGTGCAAACCCCAGCATTTCACTGGTGGCAGCCATTTCCAGTATTAATCGGGATTGCACCACCTGGCGCAATAACCTCACATCCCTGTCTTGTATATGGCGGCGATCTTCTCTTAAATGGACCACAATGGCATCGGCACCTGCGGTCTCTGCTGTAACGGCCGCTGCTATCGGGTCTGGATAGTTGATTCCCCGGGCCTGTCTCAAGGTGGCCACATGGTCTACGTTAACTGCGAGTTCTGCCATTTTCTTTTTCTCCATTTATTAAAATGCGGTTAAACCGGTGTTCTTTTCAACCAGACGAAGCAGTTCAAGACTTTTCTTTTCCATGGTGTCAGCATCGGTTTCACCTGTTTCATGATCAAATCCCAATAGGTGGAGTATCCCGTGGATTAAAAGCTGGGATATTCTTTCTTCAAGGGAAATATCTGCTGATTTAGCTTCTTTTTCAGCTGTTTCCAAGGAGATGACCACATCTCCAAGGAGTCCGGGGGTGATATCTGAAAATTCTCCTTCCTGCATGGGAAAGGCCAGAACATTGGTTGGTTTGCAAATCCCTCTATGGGTTTTATTAAGCTGTTCTATCCTTTCATCATCCAGAATTACAATTGATATCTCGTGGGCATTACAGCCCAAGGCGTTTAAGATCTGTTCTGTCTTTTGCGATACTATGAGCGTTGGGATTTTCGCTTTTTGCTGATTGTCTATCAGAATCTTTTGCTGTTCCATTTTTTTCTTTTTTCTTTTCCTGTGTTTTATCGGTATATTCTATGCGGCTGTGATAGATGCTGGTCAAGATATTGTTAAAGCTTTTGGCAATTTGGTGCAGATCCTTCAGGGTGAGTTCACACTCTTCAAGTTGACCGTCTGCAAATATATCATTTATCAATTCTTTTACCCGGCCCTGGATCCTGGAAGGGGTGGGACGTTCAAGGGCTCTTACAGCGGCTTCAACCACATCCGCCAGCATTACGATACCGGCTTCCCGGGTCTGGGGTTTGGGGCCGGGGTATCTGAAATCTTCCTGATTGACATTTTCATTGCCGCTGTTCAGGCTTTTATTGTAAAAGTATTTAATTAAAGAAGTACCGTGGTGTTGGATAATACCTTCTATGATCTCATTTCCCAGCTTATATTTTTTTGCCATTTCCACCCCTTTTTTAACATGCTGGATCAGGATCAGAGCGGACATGGACGGGGATAGTTTGTCATGTCGGTTTTTGCCGTCTGCCTGGTTTTCAATGAAATACATGGTCTTGTCAAGTTTTCCAATGTCGTGGTAATATCCCATCACCTTGGCCTGGAGGCTATTGGCTGAAGCGGCAGATGCAGCGGCCTCGGCAAGCGTTGCCACAATTACGCTGTGGTTATAGGTTCCAGGGGCTTCGATCATCAGTTTTTTGATCAATGGCTGGTCCAGGTTGGAGAACTCCAGCAGTTTTGCGGCCGTGGTATAGTTAAAAAGGATTTCAATCAAGGGGGTAAAACCGATGGTCAGGGTGGCCGCAAGCAGTCCGCCGCAGAAAGCAAAAATCACTTCCTTTGCCAGGAGTATGGGATCTGGGTGGGAAAGGGAGTAGAACCCCAGGGCAATGGCCAGCATGGAATTAAAGACCGCAAGTTTAAATCCTGCAATGATAAAGTTTTTGCGTTCCTGTCGTTCATTGATCCAATAGGCAGCGGTGATGCTGCTTAAGAAAAAGAAGATAAAGACCTGAAAATTGCTGCCGAATGCCAGGCTGGCCAGCAAGGATAGGACAATGGTGAAAAAAATGGCAATATCAAACCCCAGAAAAAGACATGTGGCCATGGCTGCAGCCTGAACAGGAACGAGCATATAAAAAGAAGAGGCTGCAATTTCCATTGCCATTTCCGGATGGAATGCCTGGGCAATATAAATCACAATCTTTGCAAAAATCAGGTAGAGGATAAGGCCCAATGCCAGAAAGATCATATGTGTGTTGTGGTCATCCTTTAATCTCTTGTGATTCTTTAGGAAAAGATAGTAGACAACAAGGATCAAAAAACAGGTGATCATGGCCGTTCCGGTTCCGGACAGGTATATATCTTTTTTTACCACCTGCTCTGCCAGGGCGGTCAATTTGATCAGCATGATTTTGTCCACCCGTTCTCCTTCCCTGACAATCATCTCTCCGGCTTTGATTTGGAAGAGAATGGGATAGATTTTGGATTGGGCTTCCAGAATTCGTTTTTCCGTTTCATTCTTATTCAGGGTGATATTGGGCTGTAACAACCGCTGGCAGATATCAACGATGAGGTTGGACAGGTTGGAATTGATATTTTTGAGCAGGGGCTGGCCCTCTATTCTAACCATGGCTTTGGCCTGATCAGGGCCGTAAATGGCTTTTAAGTTGTTTACTGTTCGTTCTTCATTGGATTTGATTGTTCTAAGGGTAATCCCCTTGCTTTCATTCTCAAGGAGGATTTCTTTATTGGCAACCACCCCCTTTGAAAGGATTTTGTCTATAATGGTTGTTATTTTATTGGCTATATCAATGGAGAACCGTTGTTTAAAAAGGAGATTATAGGCATCGTTGCTGATTTCCAGTCCCAGTTTTTTTTCAAATTCCGGTTTTGTTGTCAATACCATTGCAAAGGTTGGATCCGGGGTATCTGAATTTTCCGGCTTCTTAAATAATTGCCTGGCAAATTGGATGGAGGATTCAACACGGAAAGAAATATCTGTCAGCAGGCTGGCATCAAAATCATAAACATCTTTAACCGCATCTCTGACCTGGTTTTTCCTGGCCTTGGTTACTTCTTTATCTTCAATAAAGAAATTTTTTGGCGCCTTGATATCTCTTTGGGCCACATCCCCTATCTGGTAGGAATAGGAAATCTTATTCTGGTTCGGTGCCTGTAAAACTGTGAATGACACCGTAATACAAATGAGCAGGAACCATAACAGATGCGGGGTGGATAAAAGATATGTCTTGGTTCGTTTTAACCAGTTGTCAGTTTTTGTTTTTTTCATAGGCATCAATGATGTTTGAAACAAGGGGATGTCTTACCACATCATCCTTGGTAAAGTAAACAAACTCAATCCCATTTATCCTGGTTAGGATTTTTTTTGCCTCAATTAAACCGGATTTTTTTCCGGTTGGAAGGTCGATCTGGGTAATGTCGCCGGTGATAATGGCTTTGGAGCCGTATCCAATTCGGGTTAAAAACATTTTCATCTGTTTGGAACTTGTGTTTTGCGCCTCATCCAGAATAATAAATGCATTATTCAAGGTTCGTCCCCTCATAAAGGCAATGGGGGCGATTTCGATTATCTCCTGCTCAATATAAGCACTGACTTTTTCAAAATCAAGCATATCATACAAGGCGTCATACAGCGGCCGAAGGTAGGGGTTGATTTTTTCGGTAAGGTCTCCGGGGAGAAACCCCAGGGTTTCACCAGCCTCCACCGCCGGCCGGGTCAGAATAATCTTTTTTACATCTCCCCTTGAGAAAGCAGCAACGGCCATGGCCATGGCAAGATAGGTTTTGCCTGTTCCGGCAGGACCGATTGAAAATAGAATATCGTTGTCCTTAATGGCATTGGCATAGGTATGCTGGGTTCGATTTCTGGGGGAAATAGCTCTGTTTTTAGCCGTGACAAAAATGGTATCTAAAAAAATCTTTTTTAAAGAGACTTTATTCTTTTGTTTTATGGTGTTAATGGCTGCATCAAGATCCGGCAGGGTTAGTATGAATTTTTCCTGTAAAAGGTCGTATAGCTGGCTGATCAGTGTTTCTGCAGCATCCATCTGTTTTGCATCTCCTGAAAGGGAAATTGCATTGCCCCTGGAGTTGATGGTAATATTAAATGCACTGGAAATTTTTTCCAGGTGGGTGTTGTGGTATCCAAAGAGTTTTTTAGACAGTTCAATGTTTTGAAATTCAATGTTTCTCATGGACCATAGGGTGCATTTTATTTGTCTAAAGGTCAATAAAAATCTTGACTGGAAAACCGGTAAATTGCTATCTGTTTACTCTTTGAAGCAATTTTATAAAAGTTTTATATAAGGGGAAAAATGAACGGTTTTGATGTATTTGTTCTGGTGATTATTTCATTTTGTCTGATCCGGGGTTATTTTCAAGGATTGATCGGAGAAGTTTCCGGTATTATAGGAGTTGTTGTCGGTTTCTACGGCGCCAATACCTATTATCCGATATTAACCCCCTACCTTGAAAACTTGATTGAAACATCCGGTGCCAGAAGCCTGATCTGTTTTTTTGTCCTGTTCTGCGGGATTTTATTTGTTGTAAGCTTGATGGCCGGCTTGATCCGTAAATTTTTACGTCTTGTTTTTTTGGGATGGGTGGACAGATTCTTCGGGTTGATCTTTGGTGCTGCTAAAGGGGTGTTGATCGTATCTGTTCTGTTTATAATGATGATGACATTCATCGCCGGGAATACAAGGTTTTTATCCGGTTCAAAATCTGTCCCCCATGTTGCAAGGATAGCAAACTCCATGACACAGTTTTTTTCCAAAAACACGAAAATTGATTTTGCCAAATATTTGAAAGGAATTTAAGAAAATTGGAAACCATAGTCCCCCTTTTAGAAATTATCCGCAGGCTCAGGGGTAAGAACGGGTGTGTCTGGGATCAGAAACAGACTCCCATGACCATGTGGAAATGCATGGCTGAGGAAATGTATGAACTGGAAGAAGCCATTGTCAATGATGACACACAAAATATATGTGAAGAGCTTGGCGATGTTTTGTTCCAGGTTTTGTTTGTGCTGGAGATTTTCACTGAAAACAACCGGTTTGAATTTTCCGAGGTGATTAATGGAATTGCCGAAAAAATGATCCGGCGGCACCCCCATGTATATGATACAGCCGTTGTTGAAACAGAGGAAGAATTACACCGGCAGTGGGAACAGATTAAGGCAGGTGAAAAGGAAACTGCCGGGGCCAAACACAAAAAACTTAATCAAAATGAGAATATAATGCCGGTGGGATCTGCCCTGGACTCTGTGCCCAAGGGTATGCCCGGGTTATTAAGGGCTTTGAAGGTGTCCAAATCTGCTGTTAAAGAAGGGTTTGACTGGGAGGATATCTACCAGGTGCTGGATACTGTAAAAGAAGAAATTAAGGAGTTTGAAACGGCATTGGAAAAGGAAAGCCAGGATGAGGCGATGATGGAATTTGGCGATATCCTGTTTTCCCTTGTTAATGTGGCAAGGTTTGCCGGTTTTCACCCGGAAACAGCCCTTTCCAGCGCTACCTCTAAATTTGAAGGGCGGTTCAGATTGATGGAAAAAGCCCTTCACCGGGATAGGATAGATCTTAAAGAACTATCTCCTCAAGAAAAGCAGGTGCATTGGCAACGGGCAAAGCAGGGTTATGACAGGTAGTCTCCTCTTTGGAACTTCTCATATTCGGTCTGGGCAGCAATCACTGTTTGGGTTGCAATGTCTTTGAGCTTTGTATCTCCCGGGCCAAGGGAGGTGGATTCCTTTAGAAGACTGTCCGCATTCTGATTGATTTTTTCCAGGATCGGGGCAATGCTTTTCAATGACACTTCCGGGTTTTCAAGGTTGCTTGAATAGGTATCCAGCAATCCCAGAAGCGTATCTGTTTTTCCAGAGACAATGGATGAGTGATCCTGCAACCGCAGGCCGGTTGATGCGATTTCTCCCAAAGCAGATGCCTTTGTTGTTTCCATCCCAGGTGACTCCGTTTCATCGGTTTGTTCCTGGCCGATGGCTTGAGTCAGGGCATTTTTAAAGGCATCTGTTTTTTCCGTCTTCGGTGCGCCGGCAGTTACCCCGCCCATTGATTGTGTCACATTTATTTGATTGATATTTGTCATGATGGCCTCCATTCTGTTAGAAATACCTTTTTATTATAAAAGTAAAAGCAAAAGTCGTGCCAGACTTGGTGGTTGTTTTGTTTTGAAAAAAAAGGCTAAAATTTCAAATAGTTCGGTGGGTATGGCCCGGGGCTGGGGAAGGGGGGAAGAATGAACCGGGAAAAATTATCTCTTTTATCCCAGTTCATTCATGAGTGATCCGATCATTTTTTCCGCTACCTGTTCTGCGTTGACGGTATATTGGTTGGCCTGGACCTGCTGTTTTAAATCTGCAACCAGCTTTGATCTATCTGTGGGCCCGTTATCCATGGCGGCGGATATCTTTTGGAGATCCATGGTTTTCGGGGAAAGATTTATACTGTCGCTTGCCGCTTCATCGGCAGGTTTTTCCGTTTTAGGGGGCTGTGCATTGGCAGCGGATTTGGCCTGGTTTGCATATGTCTGATTTATATAATTTTGTGTGGAATTGGATATTATCATAATAGGTGCCTCCTTTAAGATTCCATATTAGTGTCAGCGACCTGGCGTGCCAATTCTGTCATTCTTTTTACAATAAATTGAGAATCTTCAACAGAAATGGTCTGGTTAGTCTTATTGTTGTTGTCGTCAATGGTTGTGTAGTTAAATTGAGTTTTGCCCTTGGTGAAATTTATTTTTTTGCCAAGTTCTTTTTCAATCTGATCTGTAATCTGCTCTTCGTTTTTTTTCTTGGGCCCTTCGGTGATTATCTTATCAACAATATTGGCGGCAACTTTTTCTATTATAGCCTGTCGTTTTCCTTCGGAGGAGATGCTAACGCTGTCAGCAGAAACTTTATTATCCGGGCCGAATTTTTTGCTCAGCATTTTGCCCTGACTCAATTGTCTTGAGTAAACTTTCAGGACATTTTGTATTTGGTATGAAGGTATCTGCATTTAATTTTCTCCTTAAAAACCATATCGGAAGGGGAAAATCAAAACTTTAATTTTTTTTTAATCATCAAAATCACCGTCAGGACCCTTGTCAGATATGATGTTTGCAGCTTTTTTAATTATTTTTTCTCTGGACCAGTCCGCTTTTGTTTCGATTTTTTTTGTTTTGTTTCCGGGATAATGATCCTTTGCTTCTAAAATCTGGGAGATAAGGATATCTGCGGTGTCAGCGGCATTGAATACATCGGTGAGCAGGGTATAAACAAAGGATTCGACATTCTTTGCCATTCTCTCTCTGATTTTTTTGGGAAGAGCCAGCAAATGGCTTTCAAAGGGAAGGTTAAGTTTTTTAACGTCCCCCCCCCTTAAACCATTTGCATTTGCAAAATCTGACATTTTGGACCACATCTCTTCTGTAAGTCCATTATCCTTTTGTTTGATAAAATTGCCCTTGTCGTCCAGAATGGCATTTCCGTATTCATTGACTTTAATGCCCCAGGAAATCATCTGAAGGGCTGTTGCTACATTGGCTTTGGTGGTGTGGG